>JAEOTC010000199.1 GCA_016840035.1 Candidatus Hodarchaeota archaeon
AATACTAATAATTAGGATCCGAATTGAGGAAAGAATGCTTATAGATCACCTTCCTGGTTATAAGGAGTATATGGAAGAAGTTCAGTATCGCCTTCTCCCAAGAATTTATTAGAAAGAAACAATCCTTCTTGTCTAAGCGTCGTCAAATCTAAGTTTGACGACTTAATTTTTGGATAAAAGAGGTCTTAGTTATTCTTAAGTAAAGATTGAACATGTGAAATTAAACGATCAGTAATCTCATCGAAATTTTTTAATTCTTTTAAGGAGAAAATTTCAAATATTTGACCAATAAACACTAGATGTTCTGGATCTTTTTGTTCCCAGTATTTCTGATTAATACAAGTCGTCTTTACTCGTAAAATTCTTTTATCTGTTGGATCTCTAAACATCTTAACAAACCCTTTTTTTACAAGTTGGTTCATGAGCTGTTTAATATTTTGCCGGGACGTACTAAGTAATGCAGTGATTTCTGATATCGATGGAGGGGAATTAAATCCCCGTTCTATTGCTATCAAGACAAGCACTTGGTTAATAGTTAATCCATCAGCTCTTAAGTGTCTATCGGCTAATTCTTTTAATTTTTGTCCAAGAACCATTAATTTAACAAACAGTTCGTTCGTAATAGCCTCAGTGATTTTTGTTCCCTTCTTTATTTTGAAGATGGTTCATTGTATTGGATAGATTGGACTGTAAAATCTGCATATTCGAAATCTTCATCTGGTAATTTCCATGTTGCTTTAGCTCGTTTTATGCGCAATTCATCATTAATTCTTTCATAATCTAGAATAGGGGTTCTCCATTCCCTTCGAACCCAAATTTTTGATCCATCAGCTTGCTGTTCTTCATAAAATCTATCTGTAGTTGAGAAATCCGATAATAATCCTTCTTGATCGAAAAATAAAGTTGCTTCCACACTTAAATTTTTATAAGTAAGAGTCAATGATAACATTGATTCACTTAATTCTTTCCATTCTAATCTATCTTGTAGATATACTAAACCTGCTGGAGACAAGAGCATGCAATCATTAAGAAAGGTTGTCAAATCACCTATATCTATTTCTTTACCTCGAACATTGAATAGTTTGATATAACGAAGTAATTTACCCCCAAAGAACCCCTTCCCTTGATGATGTTCATGTTCTCCAACCATTGTTACTATCTTAAACATATATAATTTCATAGCAAAAAGTCTAGTCGGTTCAGGTAGGTAATTAAATTGAACCGCTTTAATAGGCATAAAAGGCTTTTGTTTGTCGATTCGAAAGTTTCCTATAAAATTTAACTTAAAATTATAAGGTATCTCTTTTCCTACTGCACCTATCTTTCTTAAATAGTTCTGTATTAATTGTGGAAAAGAGTTAAGGTCATCTTCACTTAATATTCTTGATTCTTGAGGTTCAAAGGTATTTTTATTTTTCTCCTTCAGCTTACCCAATATTGAGCTTATTGATACGCTATTAAGATACCAATAAAATAATATTATGAACATTCCTATTAAACCAATTCCATAGATAAATATTTCATCCATTTTATTCATTCCCAAAATAGGATTTTGTTTTATCTCTATTAATAGGTAATATATTACCTATTTTTTAAAAGTTTGTTTTACCATTTTGAATAGAATACAATAATGAAGGGCAATGAGAATGTTTTGGTGTACTTTAAATTAGAGTAAACGAGTAAAAACAAGAAAAGAAGTTTGAAAAAAGAAAAAGGAATATTCTATACATATAGACAATAAACTACATTGATATTCTCAAATTCTATGATGTTGGTAAGGAATGCAATACAATTACTCAAATAATGCAGATGAAATAATGCTAGATCTAACAATTATAATCTAATTTGGATGAAGTTCTGGGAATGTTCTCAGCTTCATCCTCTTTAGATATACCCCCTTCGATGAAAATCTACAAGTTTAGAGTCAGCTTGAATCCAATCATCCTCAGCAGCGGTAAAGATTTTTGTTGCTCTTTGATTAACATCATTGATAATGGCCTCGACGTCGATTTTATCAAATTTATAATCTCGGATTATGAATTCTCCGTTGATAATGACATTATCAACTTCATTTCCATTCATTGAATAAACAAGATTGGGAATGAAATTATAAAACGGTTTATGAATTTCAGGTGTTAAATTTACTTTTTTAAGGTCTATTGTGATGATATCTGCCTGTTTTCCGACTTCTAAAGACCCTACTTTCTTATCCAGTCCTAAGTTCTTACTCCCTCCTACTGATCCAAGCTGTAGTGCTTCCCATGCTGGGATTGTTGTTGGATCCTGAGACATTACTTTTGTTAACAGACTGATTGTACGTAACTCACGGATCATATTATGATGACCTGGCCCTGGTGCTTGATCCGTGCCGAGACTTGCTCTTCCTCCAAGGGAACGATAATGTCCTACTGGAGGAACAATCCCATCAATCATTGAAATGGAGGAAGGGCAACCAACCATACCTACTTTGTGATCTACCAGTAACTCCCGTTCTTCAGGAGTTGTATCGTGAATATGAGCAGCAATTAAATTCGAATCAAGCAAATCATGAGATTTGAGAACTTTAACCGTTGTTTGATCTTTACCAAATCGGCCTTGGATTTGTAAACGTTCGCGCTCTCCTTGAGCAATATGCATATGAACTTTAGACATTCTTTCCTGACATTCAGTTTGAATTTCTTTGAGTAATTCTAAGGAAATCATATCTAACGCTTGTGGGCCAAACATCACAGAAACTAGAGGATTTCCAGTGAAGGTGTGAAATAACTGCTTATTACGTTTGAAAGCAGCAATACCCTTATCCTGATCAAAAGTATATAAATCCGTAGGCTTTAGTTTAGAACGATCTCTACTAACTTCATTTATTGTTTCGATAGCTACTACTCTAACTCCCCATGGTAGATATACTTTTTCAACTAGGTCCCTTACATTATCAGTATATTCTGCAAAAGTTGTAGTGCCACTACTCAAACCTTCCATTACACCGAGTCTTGACCCAGCAATAAGATCATCTTTGGCTAGATGTTTAATGAAAGGTCCAATGGCTTTATTCATCCATTCAAGTTCAGGAACATCCTGAGCAGCACCACGTAGTAGAGTTATTCCAGAGTGTATATGGGAATTAATAAAACCAGGCATGGTAATATGATTTCTTCCATCGATTATCTGATCTGTTTTTCCGTGATCAACAGTTTTAGCTTTTCCTAAACATATAATTAGACCATCTTCAATTCCGATAGTTGCATTTGGAATAATTCCCAGCCCCTTACCTTGCATAGTGAGAAGAGTTGTATTGTATATGGCTATATCCATAGGTCAAGATAGATTAGAAATCCCTTCAAAGAATTTATTGTTAGAAAAATCTCTCTTTAAAGTAGTTTCTTGATTCGGAGTATGAAAGTATGTCATACACTTCATTCTTCGAAAAAATAGCTATCTTGTCAATTTCCTGATCCTCAGGATTTAAATCAGCAAAATCACCAAGAAATTCGACAAGAAACATGGTAGTTTCTTGATGAGAAATACCAGTCTGTGGGGGTACAATAGGAAGCTTAAACCTGAGCTTTTCCGAGTACTCACGTAAGATTTTATAATGAATTGACCCAGTTTCTTCTTTTAACTCTCTAAAAAGAGCTAATTTCTTGGAATTTTCGTGGGTTTTCATTCCCCCTTTAACAAAATCCCATTCCCCCTTAATTAGGTTAGGGGAATTAGCGAAATCCATGATATTTACTTTATGTACGAGAATGAAGTTTTTTTGATATCGAATAATTGCACCTACCGCTTGTCTAATCATTAAATTTTCCTCGACAACAAAAAACTTCAATATTTTCATTGAAATCATAATCTTTTCTACAATATTCACAATCGATGCGTTATCACTTGCAATCTTTCAGTTATTTTTTGAGTAAATGCCCTCAAGTTTATACTTTAGTTGAATTATTCAATTTTCTTCTCTTTTTCTTCCTGTCCCAATAGCTAAGGATAATAACGACTGACAAAGAAATAGGAAAACCAATAATAACTGGTAATAAATCATTAATTATCTTTGGAGTGTATACATAACCATTAGTATCCTCTACTTCTATATTTAGCGTGTAGTTCCACCTAAGAGCAAGAGGAGAGGTAGGATTAAGATAAGGAAGCACTCCTAATCCAGCTATCGGTCTAGGAAATGGTGGATCTATTCCCTCAAAGTAATTTTCCCCAATACTTGACGTAAGGTAGTGATATCCAATGTAATTGATATATTTCGAATTACTTCGTGCAAAAGTCGGGTCTAAGCAAATATAACCATAGTTAGGATGATAATATTCGACCCAAGCGTGTCCAGGGAGTTCCGCTTCAAATTGAAAATCTCCATACTTTTTAGCAAAATACTCAAAAGTTTCTCCAACATGAAAGGGATAAAAAGAAAAGGATGGAGGATGAAAGAGCTGAACACCAGAAACTTTTCGTGCAGGAACCTGAAGAATAAGTAACATAGTAACAAATAAAGTGCTAAAATCACTACAATCACCTGCTTTTCGAATATATGTTCGATAAGCTCCTTGCGATTCTCTTGTCGGTTCTCCTCGAATGTTAGTATTTATCCATGAAAGAATAGCTTTAATTTTTTCTTGGAGGGTCATTTTTCCTTCGCATATCTCATAAGTCAGTGAAATTAGTTCTGCATTGTCTGCTTCCAAATTATTTTCTGAGTGTGTAAGGTGTTGATACCAACTATCTGAAGTATTGATGCCACACTGTTCATAGGAGTCTCTAAAATGACCCTCCGAATTTTCTGCGATATCTTCATCAATATCCCACTCTAAGTGTTTAAGATGTAACCTGTAGGAAGCAGTATAATTGAAGACGAGAGTATCTCTAAGGTCAACCTTGAAATATTCAATCGTGTTATTCTTAAAATCTTGATCAATTTGATGCGTAGCAGTTTCGATATTATAATCGCTATGTAAGAGTTCACATGTTTGAGCTGTACTATTATGATTCTCAAGTTTTTGGAGCCATATTTCGACTGTATTCTTGAAACTACCGACAGATGTAATTTGATAAGATATATTTGCTTGTATAACAACCGATCCCTCCTCTTGATAATTTAATTGCGTGGGAGAAGATAATACCTCACTTGAACTATAAAAATAAGTAACAGGTAAGAGTATTACAACTAGAAAAAAAAATTCTGAAAAAATGAATGTTTCATCGCTAATCCTCCATTTCAAGAAATTTTCTAACGTTAGACCAATTGTAATAATATACCAAGAATAAACCATTCGCAACGACAAATGTTGTAAATAGTAATAATACTCCAACATAGAATAAATCTTGGAATAAGAAGTCAGGATGAACAAGCGAATTCGCTACAATTAACCATAGGGTCACTAAAATGATTGTTGCAAAAAGAAGCGTAGGCATGAACATGAAGTATTTCCTTTTGATATGATTGTCTAATATCTTTTTTGTTCTAAGTAATCTAAAGTACGGGACGTCTTTTGGCTTTCCTGCTATTAAGAAATGATTCCAAAAGGAAGCTGAATAGACCGCTAAAAGAATGAACAAATGAAGGATAAATTCTCTGTAACCGTTAATTATCAGATAAGTAATTAGGAGTATACCAGCAAGGGTCAGCCAGATTCCAAGTATAAACCTACCTTGAAAATTCTCGATTGCTTGATTATACCTTTGTTTGGAAGACTTTAATTTATTTAGATATAATTCATCGATAAGAAAACCACAAATAAATGTAATAACTACTGCGGGGAGGAATGAAAGTATCATTGATATTGCTAATTCCTCTGGGAATGGGAATCCCCAAGGTCTGAGAGAAATATCTGGAAATAACACAGAGAAAAGTGCTATTTGAGATGTAGAATAAAGGACGATCTGAAGAAGTCCCAAAAAAAAACAGCTAGTTATAAAAATCAAAAAATAATTATGATCAATCATTTCTTGTCTGATATTTTGATGAAGTTCCTGTTGTGAAAAGAAATTCCGACCACAGCTTTCACAATAATTACTTGAAGGATCGTTTGAAGTATTACAATATTTACATATAATTGGATGATCTAAAACCCGTGAAGGAATAGACCTAGATGTAGGAGTAACCTTAGATATCGTTTGTGCTCCTGATTGCTGATTAGCTTCTGGAAATATCGTTTGGACGTCTTTGGAGAAAGAAATTGTTTGAATTATATCGGTAGGGGAACCTATCTCATTTAAAATTTCCAAAGTCGTCTCAAAATTTATTAGATTTCCCTTGTGTGAATGATCCTCAATGTATTCATTTATAAAATAATACAAACCTCTAACAATAAATTTTTGTTTAGTGGATGGAACTCCAGAATTATCTAATCTGGTGGTCAATTTATCGAAATATGATTGAATTAAGAAAATTGCATCATCAGTAAAGCTATCTGACAAAGATTCCATCATTTTTGTTGTATTTAAATAATTAGAATTTCTCATTTTTTATTCCTTGCGAATTTTATTCTATTTTTCATACTTATCGAATATTAGCTTTTCAAAGAAGTACCTAGTGTCCTTCCAATCATTCAACATCCTTTCTCTCTCATCTCTCCCTTTTGCTGAAAGAGAGTAGATCGCTTTCACTTTTTTCGTGGATATTTGTTGAATTTCTTGGGTAAGAAATCCTTTATTGAGAAGTTCATCAATCTGATCATAGATTTTTCCCACACGAAACTTGAAATTCTCGTTTGTGATCTCTTTTATACGTTTTAGTAAGGAATAACCACTGTGAGCTCCATCATGATGTAATACACTTAGGATGAGTAAAAATATCATATCTTTACCTAAATAAGTTGATAGATTTGGTGTTTTAGACACTGGAAACTCACATTTACTTTAATTAATTGGAAGACTTCGGTTTTTTTATAGAAGGACTCTGTTTTATCCCATAAAATGAGAATATAAATATATTCCGATTTCGGAATATATCAATTTTGGACTAAAGATAAGCTGCTGTACCAAGGTTAGAACAGCTTAACTTCGTGTAAAGGTTTAAATTGAGTGTTATACATGAAAATAAGACAATTTCAGTTATTTTAACAAGAAGATGAGTGGATTGAATCTGAAAATTAATATTTTGATACTTCTACTGCTGGGAGGATGCCTGTTATCCCTTCCAATTGCAGAAGAACAGGACTTAGAGATAAATTCCAAAAAATCTTTTTCCATTAAATCTATTGAAGAGTGGGTAATGTCATCAGCACCTGTAGCTCCACCCATTCGCTTTCATTGTGGGCAAAATACTGCCTATGATTCCCAATCAGATAAAATAATCCTTTTTAGTGGACAATGGAATTTTGATCCCGCAGCGTGGGATGATTGCTGGGCTTATGATTATAATACCGATACCTGGGAAGATTTAACTACTCCCCAGTTATATGGCAATGGTAGATGGATGTCCTCTCTTGCATACGATTCAGAATCCGATCGGATCATCAGGTTTGGAGGGAGTGATGAAGCATATCTGAATGGTGGGAAGAATGAGGGCCCTGGTGAGACATGGAGTTACAACTATGAAACAAATACATGGATCAATATGAATCCTGCAGTAAGTCCTCCTGCACGTGGGGGACATTCAATGACATACGATCTAGTGAACGATAGAATGATAGTCTATGGGGGATTTACTGCTCCTAGTTATTATGCTAATGAAACATTTTACCAAGATACGTGGGCCTATGATTATAATACTAATACTTGGACAAATATGAGTCCCTCGGTAAATCCTCCGCCCCTAGGAACTCATGGAGGTGCTTATGACTCGGAATCTGGAAAACATATCGTGTTCGGGGGCAGATATATTTCCGGAGAATTTAGTGACGTAGAAGATTATTTAAAGGTAACACTACATCAAACATGGGCATATGATTACACAACAAATATGTGGACAAATATGACGACAAATATCCACCCTCTTAAACGGGGGTATCCAGGGATGACTTATAATTCACGAATAGACCGCATTTACTTATATGGAGGTCTTGCTGCATCCACTACTTTCAATGATACTTGGTACTATGATT
>JAEOTC010000200.1 GCA_016840035.1 Candidatus Hodarchaeota archaeon
TAGAAAATAAACCTGGTGCCTTAGCTGATTTAGGAGAAACTCTAGGTAAGGAAAAAATTAATATTGAAGGACTTTGTGGAGCTATATGTGACGGAGAGGATTTAATTCACATTTTGGTGGAGGAATCTGGAAGAGCATATAATGTTCTAGAACGAGCAGGTTTTAAAATAAAAGAACTTAGAGAAGTCATTATTTTAGAAATAAAAGAAATTGTTACTGAACCTGGCTCTGGTGGGAAACTCTTTCGCAAGTTAGCTCAAGAGAATATCAATATTGATATCATCTACCTGGCAGAAAATAATAGAATAATTCTTGGTGTAGATGACATCGAAAAAGCTAAATCAGTATTGCTCTAGGAAAATATACAAAGTTAGAAGGGTCTTTATTTGAATAGATCCTTCTTGTATGTCATCATAGTGAATCCAGGGGATTCTATAGTATCTTCCAAGGTGTATCCAAAATTTTCATATAATTTTCGTGCTGTTTTGAGGCGTTTTGCTGTATGAAGATAGATTACTTTTTTCTCTTGGGAACAGACGAAATCCTCAACATGTTTAACTAATTGGGTTCCGATTCCTTTTTTTCGATGACTTTCTTTAACTCGAAGCTGAATTAAATCTGCTCGATTATCTGGTTGGATTTGGACTCCGATTAATCCTACAATTATTCCTTGGTCTTCCATTACCCAAAATTTTCCTAATTGGTCAAGATAGTAAGAATATTTCTCTTCTAATTTTTGTTTCTCGATTGAAATTTCTTCTGATTGAATTTCGGGAAAATTTTCTTTCATGAATTCATCATGTAATCTTAGAACTTGACTTTTATCCGAGTTATGATAGGGTCGAATTTTCATTTTTTGTCTCTTAAAGTTTTAATTTACGCTTTCAGAACTTTGACTAGGAGGAACCAAGTAAAATCTAGTGTTATCCTCCCAGTACACTATTTTCAATCCAGAGAATTTAAAGTTGTTGGATACGATTTTTATACCAGGTTGTAATTCTCTTTTGAATTTTTTGACTAATTTATCATTTGTTTCTTGAAGAAGGTAACATGTGATTAAGGTGGCTTCGCTTAGGTCCTTTTGGAAGAAATTCCCATAAATAATCTTGACACGTCCTCGTAAACCTAATGCAGTGATTAGGAGCTGACACCAAATGTAACGTAAAGGATCGATTTCAATACCTACAGCCTTAGCGCCATAATATCTGGCAGCAATTACCAGTATACGACCGTCACCACATCCTAGATCATAAACAATATCATTTGGTCCAACTGCTGCTAACTTCAACATTTTATGAACGTCTTTCATTGATGTTGGAACCCAAGGCGCCCCCAAATTTGTTGTCCAGACTGTTGAAAATACTATCACTAAGAAGAGAAAAAAAATGAGTAATAGTAGCTCAACAGACATATACTCATCTATTAATTAATCTCATTTGAGTTTATCCTGAGAAATTCTCCGAGGCTTGAGCTATCTCATTCATTTCAGATTGATTTAACTGAAAAGTCATTGCTCCAGAACTTTCTTGTGCATGACCAAGCTTAGTAGCTCCAGGAATTGCAACCACTGTCTCTCCATTGTAGGTGATTAACCAATTTAAAGCTACTTGACTAGGAGTGGCATTATAAGATTTTCCAATCTCGATCATCGTTTCAATTAGCTGAGTGCTTTTTTCGAGTCTTTTTTTAGCCCCTCTTCGGAAGAAAAAGAACTTTTTCTCCAGCAGAGTAGGATTTGCGTGATACTTTCCCGTTAAGAGTCCTTGTCCAAGGGGAGTATATGCTATGATAGTTATACCCAGCTCTTTCGCGGCATTGAGTATACCATTTCTTTCAATGTTTCTTCTAAGGAGACTATAATGAACTTGATTAGCAGCTAGTGGTATACCATGCTTTTCTAGCACTTCATGTGCTTCTCTCATTTGATCTTCACTGAAATTACTAACACCGATAGATTGGATTTTATTTGATTGTACAAGTGAAATCATCTCATTCATTTGAGTTTTAATTGAAGAAAAGCTATAGGGAAGATGAATCATGAAAAGATCAATCGAATAAGGATGAAGGTGCTTTATACGATCTTTAATTGATTTACGCATGTTGCGTGCACGTCTAGGGAAAGGCCTCCACTTAGTGCCAATAACTACATCTTTATCCTCAATACTGTTTACGGTTAAGGCTGCAGCCAAGGAAGATTCGGAATGACCAGATCCGTACATTTCTGCAGTATCAAAGAAATTCACCCCCCCTTCATATGCCTCCTTTATGAGAGTGTTCTTAGTTTCATCTGGGATAGCTGGCATACGCCCCCAAATAATTCCCTTTCCACCGGCCCACATCATTACTCCGATTCCAATCGGAGATACTTCAATATCAGCTTTTCCAAGTGTTCGTTTATCTATCAATAGATGTCACTTTCCAACTGAGTGAGATAACTATCCTGAAGAGGTAGGGAGAGGAAGAATTCTTTTTCGTCTGAAGATTTCTCTACGTTGTTTAGCAATAATTTCAACACGTTTAGTAGCGTTTTCATTATGCGAGGTAAAGTGAGTCAATCAATATTTCCAAAGTTTAAACTATTTCTACTAATAGTTTCAATATGATTTCCATAAACAACAATTTCCTCCAAAAAAGTTGCTTCTGGAATCATTTTTTTAAGATCAGTAACGCATTTAGCTTTTTCCCCTCCACCGTGCGAGATAAATGGAATTACTTTTTTTCCAGAGAAATTATTTTCTGAAAGAAATGTTACGACTGGTGGAGCAATTGTACTATACCAATTTGGGGAGCCAATGAAAATCACATCGAATTTTTCAATATCTTCCAGTTTTTTTCTAAGTGGTGGTTTATAATTCTTTCTGATTTCTTCTTTACTAATCTTTAATACTTCTCGATAGCTTTCAGGATACTCTTTAATTGGTTCTATGCGAAAAATTTCTCCCCCAACCATTTCGTTGATTTTAAGGGCAATTTCTTGGGTATTCTCAGAATGAGAATAATAAGCGATCAATATCCTAGGTGAATGTGGCTCATTTGAGTTCATTAATCATTCCTCCATATAGATTTGATTATTTTGCTTATGGCTTTAGTAAATTGTAATTAGTGGAACCTAGTCCAATTTGCTCCATAACTAAAGGAAGTCTCTTAACTGTAAATTACACATTAAATTATTCTTGAAATAACGAATTGAGTCAGATCAGTGTTAACTGTCCTTTCTGCTTTATGACTTTTTAAAATTCTCAACTTGCTTTTAGTGGTTATTGTGTAAATGACTCCAGTTTCTTTCAACAATGTATCAAGAGTTTTAGAAAGTCTTATAATGTCGTTTACCTCCGGTATATGTCGCCATTGGAACGCGTAATCAAATTTTCCAATTAATTCTCCTATGATATCTTTCATCCCTGCTAGCTCCGTAATATTTGCATTTAAAAGAGCTATTGCTTGTGATATACTTGGACCTATTAAACGAATAAAAGTTAATGCGATATCTTCTTTTTTAGACGCTTCTAACTGTTTTAAAACATCATCCATCTTTGGATTACTTGTTGTAACCGTATAACGACATTTAAAACCGCTAAATAGATCATCTAAATATTTCACTAATTCTAGAGAGTCCTCTGCAGAAAGAGGATTATCCCAAACGATTTCATAATCAGCAGTTTCTCCTATATATATTCCTGAACGCAAGATTCTGTCTTTATATTTCTCAATCCTTCGTAAATTGTTCAATTCTTCAAGTGCAAAAGAGATTCCTGGACTATAAAGCTTTATTAAGGTTTTAGCTTGATTCATTCAACCACACCTTCAAAGACCAGAATTAATGGAATTCCTATCCTATTTAAAGTTTTGATTGTGGACTCCTTTCTCTTAGTAACGAATCCTTAAAAGCTGTAGTAATAATCAGTGAAAATCACAAATCCTAATTACTCCTTTAGAACAAACCTGATTGAGGTCATTATATGAAAATCTGTCCAAATTGTACTGCTGAAAATGCCGATAATGTGTCCTTTTGTATTTCCTGTGGGCAAAAAATTGAATCTATGGAAACTATTTCTACTACATATTCAGATTCCCCATTTACAGGATTCTCTTTAGATTCTGATTCGGTAAGAGTTGTATGGATGCTAGCTATTTTAGTTGGCGTAATTCTAATTATTACAGCTATTTTGCTTTCAGAGACTCTAACGAATACTGAAAATAGTACTTCATACATGCCTATAGGATTAGTAAGTGGATATGTTCTATGCCTTTTATTCGGGTTTCTGGTGTTGAGAGACGCTAAACCCAGTCAAGAATCACCATGGGCTGCTTCGAAGAAAGTGGGAAAAATCCTCGTCGTAATCGGACTTGTAGTCTTTCTCGTAACAGGGACTCTTGGTATGAGTGATGTCGATAATGAAGCAATGAATCAAGCTATGATGCAAGGAGAGTATTATGATTTTCCACTTATTTCTGATTTGGGAGGCTCCTTCGGTTTTGGTCTGGTTTTAGCTTGGTTACTCGGTGGTTTTGTCATTGTTTACGGTATAATGAGATATCAGCTGCAAAAAATAGAGAATTGATCTTATGATACAATTGTGATAAGATCCCGATAGCCCTCATGAGGAGCTTTTCAATATGTTTACAATTTTGAAGTTTTCCTCTGATCAAGATGATCTTCTTGTAGGTTCTCCATCAGATCTTTAGATCTGCATTGTCCTTTAGTCTATCTTGTAAACTACTTTGTAAGTGCAGGCTATTTCATCCTCAGTTAAATGTGAGTATTGAGACCACATTCTTTGTACTTTTTCACCGTGAAGGCCTTGCTTCATATTTTTTACCGCTTCAACTACTTCAGGATGGAAAGCCTTACTATCTGGAATAACCTTAAATCCTAAAGAGATAAATTTATCTAATGTATATGATCCCCACCAATAACGCAAAGGCTTAATCTCTGGTATTGCAGTTGCATAGATTTTTTTCCATTTTTTCTTTTTGCTCCAATCTTGTAAATGTCTTACCATGTTTCTCCCTATATTTTTACCAATATACTGTTTCCATGATATCCATTCTTTCTCCCCTTCATTTTTAACTACTTGAATGCATTCAATATCCAGTGACCTTTGACTATCAGGAATATCTTTTAATGAAGGTGCTTTTCTGAAAAAAGCTTTAAATTTCATTAGTTTTCTTACTTCATCGGGATCTTGAATACAGAAGGATGTGTTATTCATTTTTTCTTTAATTATTGATGGATAGAACCACAACACACCTATAATGCTATCGTTTAATTCATCATCTCGTGCTATTACCGCACACGAACTGTATTTTGATATTATAGTTCGTAGAACATCCTTTACACCTTGTTGATTCACCTCTGATACTGGTTGACCTAAATCACTCTTAAAAACCGGTCCTCCATGCATACATCTGCAAAGAAATAGTTTTTCATCCATCATTTCATACTTAATCAAACTTATTCCTTCTATGATTCATTCAGAATATCTTGACTGCAAGGATATTCCAAGTTTTGATAAAGGCTTTGATAGACTTCTAAATCGGATAAGCTAAATGTTGAAGTTTTCCATGAGAAATTTTACTCGTAACTTGATGTGAAGGTTCTAATTCGCTCTTTTTGGAATTAGCTTTCTTGTCTTTTAACGAGATAGTCTGGAAGTGTAACCACAAATTTACAGGTGTCATTACCCATTAAAATGGATTCAACAGGTTCTACAGTTACTTCCGAATCAAGGACATACTCCCAATAATTTTTATAAAATCCAGCACTACAGTTACAGAAAATTGGATCCATTTCGAACGATTTATCTTGTAAACCTTCCCGTACCCACGGACAGTGGCAGTAATAATATTTCTTTTTTTCTGGGTCTGTTTCGGTAATAAATTCTTTGGCCATGTAAGGAATTTTAGTAATTATGAGTTTATTTCCTTCCCGTATTCCTGATTCAATACTAGGATTAGCTTGTACGTAATCAATTACGGATTGGTCTATTTCTTGAGTAAAGAATAATGACCCTTCATTCATGTGGTTGGTTAGGGTTTCTTTTAATTTTTTTTTCTTATAAACCAAAAATTCTGTAAAGTTATTTAATTCTAAATATTTTTCACGATCTGGTTTATAGGAATCAATATATTTATCTCTCAGGCCATTATTAAGCAGTTCTTTGCACTTTTCACGAGGAACTACAGATAAAAATTTATCAATTAGTCGTTTAGTGATTAAAGGCCGATCCTTAGGATGAAGGCCCAATGGAGGCATCTCTCCCTCAAATATTTGATCCCTTAGTTCCTTACCAAATAACTCCTCTAATCGCGTTGAAAAATTAAACATTACCTCCCCTCCATCTATAATTTCCATAATAGCTAGTATCATGTCATTACTTTTATAGAAATAGCCTAGACGGAGTATATAAATGAAATTATCAAATATATTCTTTTTATGTTCAATAAGATAGCTAGAGAAATCATGAACATCCTGATAGGTTGGTCTATTTATAGTTGATCCTTTTTGATCAAGAAATGAAGCAAATTCAGAAATCAGAATATTTATCTGTAATGTCGTTTCATCTGATATTCCTTGTTCTTGTAACCACTCTTTAAATCCCTGTACAGTCATAAAATCACTCTTTATAAGAAGTTAATGTGATTGATTACCAAAATAAGATAATTTAAATGAATTTAAGCCTTTGGATAAAGGTAAGATTTCATATTTTGATCTCAAGCTGATAAAAAGATACTTGAATGTATATTATGTCTGGTGACACTCAAATGGAACTGGAAATTGGTGAATTCGTGAGAATTTCAGACCATACATTTATGGTAATAGGAGAAAGGCCTCACGGGAATGTTGGTGGAATAGCCCTAGAAAACTATTCAATTGCAATCGATTCAACTGGTAATTCTAGTGGTGGAAGAGTATTTCGAAAGAAACTGGAAGAATATTACAAATTTCCGATTAAATATGTTATATTAACCCACTATCATGGAGATCATATCAATGGAAGACAGACGTTTAAAGATATTGATCTCATTGTCTCCAATTATACTCCTACAGCTAAGAGACGATTTAAAAACGGTTTGTTTATCAAAGACGAGTATCTAATTCAAGATGGGAGTTACACAGTAACAATATTCCATACTGGGGGTCATACAGTTGGCTCGATGTTTATCCATTTTCCAGCAGAGGATATCATTTTTGCTGGTGATTTAATCTTTGAAAATCTTTTTCCGCCATTTGGGGGTGATCCAACTTGTAATCCAGAGCTTTGGTTTCAAGCTTTAGAAAAAATAAAATCATTAAAACCAGCTAAAATTGTCCCAGGTCATGGTTCATACCTTACAGGGGATGGAATCACTCATCATTTATCAAATTTAAAGAAACTTAGAGGTACGATTAAAGAAGCGATCAAAGAGAATCATAAACCCCATGATATTGAGATATCTGATTTTTATGGTGAATTCCATTCAAGATGGTGGTCAAGAACTCTCCCTCACTGGTTTTCATTCTATAGTACAATTGATAAGATTCCTGGAATACTTGAGGAAATTCGATCTCGTTCTACAGACCAAAATCGTATTTTCCTGTCTAAAATGACTATAACCGAATTGAAGGTTCTGGCTAATCATCTTAAGATTAGGATTAGTGGTAATAAAAAGAATATTGTGGGTGAAATTCTAAAAAATATAAATCTCTAACGGTACCACAGCTAAAGAGCTTGAAAGAACACTGATCCTGGATAACATTCTCACTGTAAGGAAAAACTAGGAAGATACAGATCTAAATAGATGAGTATTCTTCACCAAACTCTGCCTCATCCTTTGAAATTCAAAAAATGAAAAGAAGGATAATTTAATTATCACCATATTATCCAATGAATTAAATAAACTAACAGACTATGATTTGGTGAAGACATGACTGAAACAAAAAAATATGAAATGACAATTAAAGATAAGGCAATTTCTGTATACTTGATTGTAGGAGCTGTTGTACAATTTCTCATGATGTTTCTTTATGGAAATTGGTTTAATTTAGACATCCTCTTCTATGTAGGGTTACTGTTTGCAGTTATTTCGGGAGTTTTGATACTATCTTCAAATGTATTAAAAGAACAAGGCGAGATGGAGAAGGGAAAAGGATTCGTAACAACGAAACTTGTAGATAGTGGAATTTATGGAATTATTAGACATCCAATTTATGGTAGTCTCTTTTATCTATTCATAGGTTTCGCTCTAATATCTCAACATCCAGTCAGTCTATTTTTTGGATTGACCATGTCACCATTCTGTTATTATTTTATGCTAGCTGAGGAAAAAATGACCATTAACAAATTTGGAGATGAGTATGTCGAATATATGAAAAAAGTCCCGAGACTTAATTTGTTAATTGGATTATGGCGCAAAATAAAGTAAAATAGTACTTCTATTCTTTGGGACTTATAATCAATAAGAAAAAAATAAGGAAGATATATTCATATCTTCACATAGAGAAGTCTGGATTTTATTCAAAACCTGTAAAGACTTTATAAATTACTATGGGGGTTTAGGATCCCACCGATATTGGTATTGGTGTTGCCATTCCAAAGCCCAGTGATGCATTGCCATCTTTGGATCTTGTTCGTCCAAAGGCCCATATTGATTTCTTTTTCCATCACCTTGATTGGGATCTCCACCGTCTTCTCCATCAGAAGGAGCAGGACAATCGTCATCACGATCGCGATCGCGATCACGGTCTAAATCCCCATTTTGAAGACCATCACCAGGGTTATCAGGTGCAGCTAAAGCGACCCCGAGTCCTCCTGATATAAGAAGGACTACAGAGAGTAATACTAGTGTAAATAAACGAATTTTTATTTTAATCACCTACAATTTCTTGATTTCGGCCACAAAAATGTTTCAAATTTGTGACTGAGATGGGTGTTTTTCCTTTATTATTAATGAAATGAGGAACATTTTTTTGCCAATCAGTTCAACACAAACTAATCATGAAGAATCGTCACACCTTTACAGAGGAAGAGCTTGAGATACCTATTGATAGTATTATACTTTCTGGGACGTTAACTCTTCCACTAAGAATAGATTCACCTCCTATTGTGATTTTACTCAGTGGCTATGGGCCCTGGGAACGGGATTCTGAAAAAGATGGCTTGAAGAAATTCCGTATTATCTCTTCTTATCTGGCCGAAAATGGAATTGCCTCATTTAGGTACGATGATCGTGGAGCTGGTAAGTCTTCTCCCGTAAAGTGGTCTGATTTCACGTTTTATGATCTTGCTGATGAAGTACAGACGATACTCCAATTTCTTAGGAGTCATCCAAAGCTACTTTCCTCTCAAATTGGCTTACTTGGGTATAGTTTGGGGGCAGCCATTGCACCTATAACAGCATCACTATCAGAAGAAGTTAGTTTTCTTGTCTTAATAGGTGCACATGGACTTATCGGGACTGAAACCGGAAGAATAACACGTAAATATATTGGCCAATCGTTAGGAGAATCTAACCAAGCTTCTGAAGAAGGAATGAGGTTTGTTTCCTCAGTTTACAATGAAATTCTTACTGATAGGGATTGGGCACAGGTACAATCAGACCTATTAAGTAATTTAGAACAGAAATATCAGAAATTATCGGATAAAGAAAAAGGAGATTTTGCATCTGTTGAGGATTATCTAAAAACAACCTATGAAGGTTTTCTATATTCTGAAGGGAATACACCCATGTTTCGTTCATTTCTAACGTATGATCCAATTGATTCTCTTTCGAAAGTCAAATGCCCTTCTTTACTATTTTTTGCAGAACAAGATTTCTTTCACCCTCCTTATGAGCATAAGCAGGCAATTCTAACTGCTTTCTCTGAGACAGGAAACGATTTTGTAACAGTCAAAGAGTTCCCTCAGACAACACATGAGTTTACAACAATAGAATCGCGAGTTCGAAAGGAATTTGCTCCTGGTTTTCTTCCAACAATCAGTGAATGGATAAAAAACGTAATATACAGAAAATAACTAAAGCATTGGCATGATTACTTGTAGAAGAAGGAGCTGTCATTCGGTTTCGTGTGTTAACTGATTTTCATCACGTAATGCCTTCGTATGATTTATCTGAATGAGAAACGTGAAGGGTAAATAGGGACTTCTTGATTAGAATACACGAATTTATATACAAGCAGCAATATTAGATCAATAATTCGTCCTTATGATAAGTCATTCAACGTGAAAGAGAATGATCTCTAAAGAAAGAGAATTGGAATTACTCTTAGAAGCTACCAAAGAAGTGCTATCACTTCAAGAATTCAGTGTGACTGCACGTAAAATTTTTGATATGTGTAAAGAGCTAACTGGTGCGAGCGCAGGGTATGTAGCCCTTCTTAGTGAAGATGGATCAGAGAATGAAGTTCTCTTTCTGGATGCGGGTGAAAGAGAATGTTCTGTAGATCCATATCTACCCATGCCCATCAGAGGATTACGAGCTGAAGCCTATCGTGAACTGATGAGTGTCTATGATAATAAATTTCTTCATAGTGAATGGATACAATTTATGCCAGAGGGTCATGTGGCTCTTGATAATGTAATGTTCGCCCCATTGGTAATAGAAGGCACTGCTCGAGGACTGGTTGGTCTTGCTAATAAAGATGGTGGGTTTCTTGATGATGACGCTCGGATAGTAGCTGCTTTTGGAGATCTATGTGCCATTGCGCTACAAAATAGCTGGAATATTAATAAACAACAGAAAGCCACTCGAGAAATATCGACATTGAATGAATCGCTTTCGATAATTAATAAAATTCTTCGTCATGATCTTCTGAACGACATTGCAATATTGGATGGATATCTTTCTCTTTTTGACAGAGGCCAGCCACTCGAGATTAGTAAGATGTTTGGTGTTTTGAATAAAATGCAGAATCTAATCCAAAGGATGCAAGAGTTGGAGAATGTAGCATCCCCAATTCAACCAACTGAAGAAGTTGAACTCAAACCAGTTTTTACTGAATTGATTACGAATTATTCTGATCAACCAATTGAGTTTACTATAACTGGAAATGGTTTTATCTTAGCTGATCTTGCGATTACCTCTCTTTTTGATAATATCATCCGTAATAGCGTTCTTCACTCTAGAACGGACAGAATCGATATTCAAATTCAACCTAAGGAGCAATTTTGTGAGGTGAAAGTTACTGATTATGGGAAAGGAATGCCAAAATCAATTCGAGATAATCTTAACCGAGGAAAGTTTTTCGGTGAATCGGATTCACCAAATCTAGGGTTATTCATTGTAACTAAACTTGTTGAAAAATATAATGGGAAGCTTTCTGTAACATCTGCAGACTTGAAAGGGACTTCCTTCATGATTCAACTAATTAACTCTAAGTATCAAGAACCAGCTGGACATTAATTAAAATACTCTGATCTAAATTACAGAGTGTTGTTTATTGCTTTGATGATTGCTTCGCGAATTCCATCACGTGGTGCCTCATATCCCCAAGAGATTTCCTTTCCATTAACAAAAATTGCACGGGAGATTTGATGAGTTAGGAATTGTTTACGATCATCAGATGAGTACTCATGGAGCACAACTTGATCTTTAAATTCAGTGACAACTTCTCGGACTCTTTCTGCTTCTGTGTTCGAAGTTTCACAAAACGTATTGTAAAATAAATCAATAACTACACTACCTGAAGTAGGCTCATAGACATAATTTCGTACTAGAAACTTAGGTTTCTCCGCAGATTGGTCGTGTATCTTCCATAACATCAGTTCCGTATAATTTCCTGCGGAATGTGAGATTTTATCGATTTCTTGATATCCATGATTTCTAAAAAATTGCGCTGGCATTAGAAAAAAATCGGAATTCCAATCATAAGCAATTAATACAACCCCCTTTTTCCCTTGATTCTTACATTCTTTTTCCGCGGCATCTAACAGTTCCTTCCCAATCCCTTTTCCTTTGAATGGCTCATTGATATTGAGACACGGAATTACTAAGAGATCTTTTCCGATAGGCCCCCAAGGGCTTATTTCTATTGGTAGGCAGTAAAGAAATCCTACTCTTACATTATTTAACAGAGCTACTTTAGCCCGAAAGCCTTCTCGATATTTTTCCCGAAACCATTTGGTTCGATTGCTTCTAAATGCTAAGCAATCAGCAATAAATATTGGATTATCTTTCGCTTCCTCTCTACTATGCCCACACATACTTACAAACTCCTCATCCTCCAGTTGCATGTCTCTTATGGTGATTTCTGGTACCATAAGTATATAGTCAAGGATAATGATATTACTTTTTGCTTTGTAAATATGATTCCCTGTGATTTTATTGTGTTGTTTTTACCATTTTATCTGAGTATGAGTTCCTCTGATCCACATTCCTATTTCAGTAGATAATCTCTTTCAGAATCTTTGATAGCTTCTCTGAAATATTTATGAGTTGTTTTTTCGAGTATTGGAAAACTGTTTTAATCTACCATTAGATAGATCAAAGAACCCATGTGGATCAGAGTCATCACTTATAGGCATCTCATCTTTTGACTTATCAGTAGTCTCAAAAGCTTGCCGTTTTGTGATGCTATTCTCTGATTCGTTGCTTGATTCCCTACTAGGAAAATAATTTTGGTCTAATCTTGATTTCAAAAAGGCAGATATTGGGGGATTATTGATAGCGAATAATGAAGCTTCACTAAGTTTTCTGGAGTCATTATAACTGCCCGGGATTCTTTTTGAGTGTGGGTTTTCAGCAAAAGAAAATCCCCTGTACGCCTGTCTTAAATAGAAGAGTGATATAAAAACAAAGATAATCATACCTACAAACTCTCCTAAGAATAATAAAGGAATAAGGGATAATAATCCACAGACTAATAATGCATATCGATTTGCTGCTAGGGAACAGTTAGATGAACAAACCCATACCTCCCCACTAAAAACTGAAGATTTACTATGCTTTAGACTAATACGTTCAGAACCACATATCTGACATCTAATATTCACTTATTTTACCTCCAAAGAATACTTTTCTCCGCTTTAATACTAACTTCATTGTTTAAAAAACCAAACATGACGGAACAATTCTTATTCTACTTTCAAGTCTAGCGGCCCATGGGGATATCACATCGATTAGGCTTTTCCCTCTGAAAGAGAAATGAGTTTTTAATCATCTTTTTCGGATTCTAAAGAAAATTAGGAGTCCTAGTTCGATAACCACCCCAATTATGATTCCGATCCCAAATACGTCAGGATAATGGAAGATCTTGTCAAGTATGTCTTGAGGGATAGGATATACCGTAACTGTCACCATATCTGAACTACTCAATCCATTCTCATCATAAACCACGAGTTCAAGATAGTGAATATCTACACTCAGGTTATGTACTGAATAGGAAATTAATGATCTGTTCCAAGAACCACTTTCAACTAATGTATTATTTAAATAAAGAGAATAGGAAGCAGGATGATCATCTGAGCAATTCCACGTAACAGCTGCGTTTGAGTGATATTTCACAATGAGATCTTCTGGATGATTCATTATGGGAGATTGAAAGTCATAGTTTCTAAGTGGATAGAGATCAGCAAAAGGCCCCCCATCTATTGAATAATTACCTGTTCCATTCCAATCAGACCAGTGGTTCCCAGCTAGCCGTTCTGGATCATACCAGAACTCATAGGTTCCATTATCAAACGCTTGTGAGTGGATGGTTAAATTCCCATTATCTATGATAGTGTTAAAGTAGATAGAATTACCTTTAGTGGAATAAGGATAACCTTCTACTTCTTTATTCATAATGAAGATCCCATAATCAGAATTCTGTTCGAGAAGATTAAAGGAAATAGTGGAATCTTCAAGAATCGAAGCAAAAATTCCATATTTATTATGTGATACCTCATTTCCAGTGATTTCATTAGCTGAGGTATACTGAAGGTTAATTCCACTGTTATTATTATACGTAAATGAGTTGTTGATAATTTTTATATTTCTACTGAGTTGTTCTCCAGTAGGATAAGTGTAGATTCCATCAGAATTATTAAAACATTCGTTATTTGACACTATAATGTCAAATCCTGCAACTAAGATCCCCACAAAGTTTTCTTCACAGTAGTTTCCTTCAATCACACCATTTTCACTAAAAAACATGGTTATTCCATATCCTGAACATCCTCTGACCACGTTATTCAAGATGTACGGGGAACCAGATTGAAGTACACCAACAATTATTCCATACATACTGCTTGAATTTCCCTCACCATCAATCCAACAATTACGAATGATAAAATCTTTTGTAGTGTTGGTGATTCTGATCGCATTCATGTAGAAATTGGTGATCTTAAGGTTCTCAATAATAAATGGATCTTCAGGAGTACCAGTTCCGCTTGATGAAGCGTTTTCTAATGCAATATCATCTTCTACCTCGATAGGGTTGTGTTGAATATATTGGGTAATTGAAGATTTGCTAATTTGTCGATTCTGAAGCCTAGGTTCTTTTGAAAGTGAGGGATGAGTTGAAAATGTAAGTAAAGTGGAAAATACTAGCAAACCAAGAATTAAACTCTGTATTAGGGACGAAAACTGAGGGGTCTTTCTGATTTTCATGGCAAAATGGATGTGCATTCTGATTGATATAATCTTTTGAAGGTCAGAACTTAGGTAAAATCCGCCTGAAATTTATAAAACACTACAATGATAAAACATTGACAACTTCTTGTAAGGATCGAGTAAATACGTGGTCAGGAGGGAAAATAGTGGTTCCGTGCGCCATCTCATAGGCAGTAGTACAAGAACACGATATGTGACCAGCATATTTTATACCCCCTTGTTTAAAATCTTCAGCCCATGAATTGAGATCCTTCACCATATCCACTTCTGGGACTTGATTAAACAGAAGATATACATCCAGGTTGAGCTGGGGTTTTGCACGCTTATAGAGTATTTCCAACAATCTTTTTGACCCATTTACTTCATAGGAATTTGGTCGTAAGATTAAAATGGCTTTATTTGATAAAGTAATCAGATTAACAAGGTTCATATGCCAACCAGGTGGGGAATCAAAAACAACATACTTATACTTGTTTTCAAGCGATTTGAATTCTTTGATCATCCTCCCTAAGAGATTGAGAAACCATTCTTGATCTGATCCCATAATTTTCTCCATAGGATTAAAATCCTTATTTGCAAAGATTACGTCTAAATCAGGCTTGATATTAGGAACTATAACGTCTTTGAAATTACCACTCCCATTAAGATAGTTATTGAAAAATGTGTCAGGATCGTGTTTGAATATGTTGTAAAAGGAAGGCATGCTAAAGTCATTCTCGATAAGTAAAACGCGTCCTTTCTGGGATAAAATGCTAGCAAGATTAACTGCTACAGTAGTTTTTCCAGTCCCTCCTTTATAACTGTGAACAAAGATCTTCTCTGTTGTCATAACAATCTCATGACATTATCGGACACTATAATAAATTTTCCCTTGAGATTCTGTAGATTCAAGAAGCACGTCTGCAAGAAATTTCTCTAGATATTTTCGAATAGACTGCTCATCTTTATCCAAATACTCCATCAAATCGTCCATAGTTACTCCCGTAGGTTTTTCTAGTTGTAGATTTACTAAGGCTGTTGCTACATCCCTTTCTTCTTCTGGGAGCGACGTTCGAATATTCCAGTTATTCAGGGTAAATTGTTCTCGCAATTTAAGATAATACTCGGTGATTGCTCGTTTAATGAAGTCATCAACACCCATAAGTGCGTTACTAAGTTTTATGTATCGATTTGAAACAATTTTCTGGATTTCATCAATAATATCTTCATCAATTTCTAATGTAACACCATGGTAGACTTTGTTTACACAAAACCTGAGGACTTCAGATTTATTTTTAAGTTTATACTTCTCTTGAATCTGTGTAAACTTTTCCTCATCTATTTTATCAAGATCTACTCGAATGTGAAATTTTCTCGGTGTTTCTTTGTCCCCTGGCATAACTAATCACGTTGTTTTCAAGAACGGTAGAAACCATCTATTAATAATAATATTATTCCTTAATATTGTCCAACATAGTAAACCTTATTAAGGCTAGTAAATAATATGAGATATTGTAATATAATATGAATTGACTATAATATATTATGCTTATCGTGTAGAAGAAAGATGGAAGTACTATGAATGGCGTAGTCCTACGCACTATTCATGTTCCAGAGGGCTTTCATCAGGGTAACCTGGATTTTCAAAAACAGAATAGCATGTGTACATGAGTGGGGTTATATTACGGGATAAAACAAAAATCCTTGTTTGTCCCATACACATCTAAGTATAACAAGGTACGGAGGAACTTTTGGGCTTATCTAAGAGTATTCCTCCCTCTTTTTATTCATAGCATTCAAAATCCTAAATTAGTAATGAATATCGGAAGGGATAAGTTAAGTAAGAAAGCTAGGTTTTTTTACTTGAGAAGACAAACTAGAGACTTGAAAAGCATGTCAATACCAGAACTTCTTTTACATCAGAAGCGAATCCCTTCATCAATTTGGACCTCCTTACAGCAGTATGCCGAAAATCAATACTGGGATATAAAGAATTATAGTCAAGTTGCCTTAGAACTTGAAGAATTTATCCATAATCTTCCCTCTTCTGAAGAAAATTTAGATGAATTGTGGTACGTCCTTATAAAACTCCTATTTTTTGCTGGTGATTTCAGAAGATTGAATGAAGTATATGCATCAATCACTGCCACCAATCAAGGAATCCCTGGCGTTCGTGTCTTCTATGCCCTTGCTCTCACATTTCAAGGACATGCAAATGAAGGACTTCGAATTTTAAATAATGTCAAAGTTGATAAAATTAGGAACCCTCAAATAAAACTCGAAGCTCTAGGAGTCACCCTTTTCTTCTATTCGATACGTCGTGACCAAGACAAGGTGGATGAATTGTATCATAAGATTATTCATCTTTCCGAATCTAATCCCGAACTTACTGAGCGAGATAAAGCTCATTTACTTCCATGGGCATATATTCGAAAAGCTTATTCAATTCGGGGGCAAACAACCAGAGCTCTTGATCTACTAATAAAAGTACAATCTGAACTCAATATTTTTCCTCATCGTTTCTTTCAAATCATGACTAGTCTCCGTATTGGCCACATCCACCACATTGGTGGTGATTTCACGAAAGCAATTGAGTATTATGATCAAGCTATCGACCTCGCATCGGAGTTACAAAGCTGGCATTATCTTTCTATGATTTATAATCGTGTGGGTTTTATTTTAACCGCTCAAAGACAACATAATGAAGCTAAAGGATATTTTCAGGAATCACTCGATTTTGCTAATAAATCGGGTGCACACTGGCTTACAGTGGGTCCACTAGTTAACTTAATTCGATGGAAACTAAATCAAGGCAGGGTTGATGAAGCTATTGAGGATTATCATACTTTTGCGAAAATTACAGAGTCTGTTGGTGATGAACAGGAACAATTTTACGCTCTTCTCGCGTTGGCCGAGCTCTATGCCCAAATTGATGATATGCCTAAGTCCAAATATTATTATTCCAAAGGTGTAAAGTTGGGATTAAAATTAGGCCATTTTCGTTTAGTCGATCAGTCAAAAGAGAATAATTAAGGGAATTTAAACCTACTCAACCCAATAATGATGGTAATATTTCCTGATTAATTCTTGCTTGTATTCAGTATTCAAGTCGCTAATGGTCTTATAGATGTAATCCAGATTTGCTCTTTCAGTGATTTTTGAAATATTTAGCTGGCTCAAAACCTTTACCGATATGGGCCGTTTAGCTTTCCAGTAAATGATACTATTTAAGAATTTTAGAGCGACTGGATGGTTCAGTAACGAATAGAAAAATAAAGCCTCTTCTTTTGTAGAAGTAGGAAGCAAATAACTAGTATCATCAAGTACCACAGGTTTATTCTGAATAGGGCCAATAACCGTAAACCCAAGCTTCTTATGAAGACCAGATATTCCAATCTTCCAATTTGTAAAGGAATATGGCCCTACACCAAATACTGAAAATGGGGGTTTACCCTTATAGATAGAACTACCACGATGTCCCATCATGATGCGGTTTGCATCGAGATATTCCCATGTTTTGGGTGCAGTTGTTTTAATTGTTGTAGTATCTTCCCCTACTGTTTTTTGTGGAACTATCAACCAACGATGAGTTTCGTTTACGTTATTATGTGCTAGATCTGTACTTTTAAGTAAAGGATAGAGGAAAGTATCCTCTATTTCAACTTTATTGTTTTGACCATTAATATAGGAGTCTCCCTCTTTTGTTAGTATCATAATTTGGGATGCATCATGCTTAATTCCGGATCTCCAAGGAATTACAAATTTCCCGTGAAGGGATTCCGTCTCTCTGAAAGCTTCCAAATTATTTACGATTAAATCTTCAATAATTCCAAGCGATGATGACGATGAAGTTGCTTCTAATGAAGGGTAGACAGTCATCGTCTGGGTCGAACTTCCTGCTTGAATGTCCAAAGTTAGTAAACACGCATCCACTGAAGCATTAAAATGACTTAAAGCATTAATCATGTGTATAGTACACCTAGTAACGGGAGATTTGTGTTTATAAATGAATTTGAAAATCTTTCGTGCAACGCTTACTTTACATAAAAATGCTAAGGTTCCTGAAGATTCATTCATTACTTTTAACAGAGTTAAAATCATCCACTCTGAGATATCAAAATTACTTTTTCCTGTGAGCGAATCTAAACCAGTGAAACCATGTATATTACTTTTTTTAGGAAGATTCGTTCCATTAATTAATCCCTGTGTTGATGAGGTAATCCATGGTAAATTACCCACAATTAAAATTGGAGTCTGTAATTGAGATATGAATTTGTTCCAATCTTTCAGGAAAAAATCGGTATTACTTAAATTTACAAGTTCTTGTTGTTTAAGTCCGATAACTTTAGTGTTTAACTCATTTAAATAACTAGGATTAATATCGAGGCCGTATATTTGAGTATTTGGAAAGGTTTTAAGGGCTGAAAGTATGAATGAACCTGTACCACAAGTGGGCTCTATTATTACGGAGGGGGAGATCCCCTCTGACTTTAATTTAGTTAGAATACTCTCTGCAAGCGTTAGGGGTGTTTGGAAATCGCCATACTCTTTAATGTGCTTATGCTTGCGTGATTTCACATCTAGGATGAATGAATATCTCGTTAAGAATCTTTCTTGTAGTCTTATAGTCATTGTGTAACTTCACTGTGGGACTAGAAGGTTTTTATAAACTCCAAATTACCTCGTAAATGGATAAAATGACTCATTTTTTAGACGAACTTCTAAATCCAAGATCTGTAGCATTCTTGGGGGCATCAAACAATTTGATCACGATGGGCACAGGTCAATGTTATGCTCTTAAGACTCGATTTAAAGGAAAAATTTATCCAATTCATCCCAAAGAGGATAAAGTTCTAGGATTACCAGTATATCGGAAATTAGAAGATTTACCAGAAATTCCTGATCTTTTGATCATCGTCCTTCCAACTCGTTTAGTTATTGAATATTTAGAAGCAGCAGGAAAGTTAGGAATTCCTTATGCAGTAATCGTTTCAGCAGGTTTTAGCGAAGTAGGAGAAGTAGATAATCAAGAAGAATTGAATGAAATTGCTACTAGGTTTAATATGCGATTTATTGGTCCTAATTGTATTGGTGTAATTAATACCCATTCTAACCATGGTATCCTCAATTGTACCTGGTTTCCTTTTGAATTACCTAAAGACCAGAAGGGGAATATCTCATTACTGAGTCAAAGCGGGTCCTGGATCTCCCAAATTCTAATCTGGGCCGAACGGAGAGGGCTTAGGATAGGAAAATCTATATCGATTGGGAATGAAGCAAACACGAGTATAACGGAATGTCTTGAATATTTCCATCAGGATCCCCAAACTGAAGTCATTGGTATGTATGTTGAGGGAATAAAACGCGAAGGCCGAAAATTTGTCGAAGCTCTCCATGAGGTTTCAAGGGAAAAACCAGTTGTAGTCTCATATCACGGAGGGACATCGGCCGGAGCACGTGCAGGGATGTCTCATACAGCGTCACTTGGTGGAAAACCGTCAATCTACGATGCGATATTTAAACAATCAGGGGTCATTCAAGCAGCTAACATGGAAGAATTATTCGAATTCACACATGCTTTTTCGTTAGCACATCCTGTCAAAGGTAAAAGAGTTGGACTGATAACAAATTCAGGAGGCCCAGCAGTTACTTTAGCTGATTTATGTGAAAAGGAAGGATTAGAAGTAGTTTCATTATCGAAAGATTTACAAGCCCAGCTAAAAGCTATTATTCCTTCAGTTGCCTCCGCAAATAATCCGATAGATCTAACATTCGATTTGAATTTTAATTTGTTCTATGAAGAAGTTCCTAAACTCGTATGGCATTCAGGAGAAGTAGATGTTTTAATTTTTTACGGGATTTTTGGACGAAGCATGTTAGAACGTTCACTAGAATACTCTAATGGTGAATTTTCACACCTCTTTCCCCTTGAACCTATGGATATTCTTGTACAAGAAACTTTAGAACGATTTTTTGAGTGGGTTCATTCCAATAAGATCCCTGTTCTGATTAGCTGTATTGATACAGCAGATAATCTGATCCCACTATTCCAAGAAAATCGGATCCCAATATTTAAGTGGCCAAACATGACCGTGAAAGCTGCGAGAGCATTAGTACAGTATTATAACCAGTAAACTGATTGTTTCTCCCTTTCAAGATTATTTTTGTGTGGATATCTTTACTCCTTTTGTTCTAATTAGAGGTGTCGTTAAAAACCCGCCAGTCAGTTGTGTCTCTTTTGAAAGACCAGTGATATTATTCAATACATCGAAGACATTTCCTCCGATGGAAACATTAGTCAAAGGTTCTGCTAGCTCTCCATTTCTTATTAATTGTGCACCCTTAGCTACACCACTAAATATTCCATTTTCAACTCTAAATGATCCAGAAAAATACTCAAATATGATTCCTAGCTTAACATCTCCATGAATTTCCTCAGTACTCATATCACCAGGTAGGATATGAGGTGCATTGGGAAAAATTTCACTTGGTGGCTGAATAAATCGCATTCCTCCTAATCCTCTCCACGAATTACCTGTGGATTTCGTGTCCATCTTATTAGCCCGTAATTCATCAAATATAAATGTTTTTAGAACTCCGTTGTTAATTATTGAAGTTTTCTGTGTTTTATTTCCTTCATCATCAAAGGGTTTACATCCGCTTCCAGCATTAGGGTTATGAGAATCATCTATCAGGTTAAATGATTCTATTGCAACTGAATCAGCTAGTTTATCTTTCCACATAGAACGGGCTTGTTCTACACTATCAGCCCTAATGGAATGTGCAATGACAAAGAAGAGTGGCTGGAAAACACTATTTTTACTAAAAATAACAACATCTGAATCAATCGATGGGGGGGTGACCGCGTTCAAGTTCCTGATGGCTCGAGACGTTAGAACTTCTCCAAAGTTCAAAAAATCTACTTGGCTTGTGTCATGGGTGTAAAAACTATCAAAAACAAATGATCCGACTTTTTCTCCTTCTCTTGCTACGGCAAGAAAATTTCCCTCTAGACAGTTGGATCTTGAGAATCCCTCGACACCTAGAGAATTTACAATACCAAATGCATTTTCTGAAGTTTCAATTTTGCTTAAATTAGTTCTAACACTAACCTTAGCCTTCCTCATTGGTTCTAACACTAATTTCGCAGAGTCAATCATTTCTTCGATGGTTACCTCGGCTACTGAATTAGTAAATCTACCATCAATTTGCGAATATTTTGATGGTATAGGAAATTTTAATCCTGGTTTGATTGGTGCTACATGTGTAATGTCAACTGCTTCATCTACACAAGATTTTAATGCATTCATGTCCGTTTTGTTTGAATAAGAGAATCCTTCTACTTCTTTATTAAGAATTCTGACTGCAAATCCTAATTCTGAGGTTGATCGTTCTGTAGAAATAGATTGTCCCTCGGTCATCACTTGAGTATTCTTTCGTAAATGAAAAAACACTTCTGCTGAAGTAATTGCCTTGTTATCGGCATATTTTAAGACTCGGTGAGCTAGATCCAGCAGGGAGGACTTAGTTTCATATTCACTTTCCATTCTATTTACCTCCCGCAAGCATCGCTTTCACAGCTAGATGAGGGCCTCCTGCATCAACTTTAGCTGGTTGCTCTTTTCCACAAAATCCTGCACCTAAATTAGTGTCAAAGTCTTTCCCTACACCAAGAATACTATTTAACACCTCGAAAGCATTCCCAGTCAGGACGGGATTTTGGTATAATACTTCCGTGATCTCAGCCTTTTTTATTTCGTAACATTCAACCGCTCCAAACATGAATTCTCCTGAACTATCCGCCTGTCCATTCTGTAATGATTTCAAATAATATCCGTTCCCAATTGATTCGCATAATTCTTCAAAGGTCATATCGCCTGATTTAATGTACGTATTACGCATTCTTACAATAGGTTCATCATTAAATGTGTATGCTCGAGCATTACCCGTCACTTCAATGCCCAATTCCGCCGCCAAAGCCCGATTTGTCAAATATCCCGTCATTATCCCATCTTTTATAATATGCGTCGTTTTCCCCCTAACTCCCTCATCATCAAATGGTAACCAACCAGCTCCCATCCATTTCGATCCTTCCAGTACAGGTGAGTCGATAATCGTTATGTTTTCATCACACACTTTCTGGTTAAGTTTTCCTTGCGTAAACGATCCCAATTGAACAAGATCTGCCTCTGCTGTATGACCTATCGCCTCATGTGCAAAAACACCCACTAGTTGTTGATCTAATAATAAATTACTGAGACCACTTGGAGGAAGAGACGCTTTAACCAGTTTCAACGCTTTTTGTGCACTTTCCTCGACTACTTCATCCATTGGATGTAAATCAAAAAATTCAGCTCCACACGTATGGGACCACGAAGTATAACCACTAGCCATTTTACCTTCTTCCATTGCTACGGCATAGGCCATCAATGTTGGTTTCATGTCAGTCCAACTTACACGGGTACCCTCATTAGTAACAATCATACGGTTATCAATAACTTCATTATAATTGATCGTGAGACTTTTGATCAGTTGCATATTTTCTGTGACTTTAGCAGCATCTATAATCATCTTTAACTTCTCTTCCGTCGAGAGCTCCTTCAAATGTTTCTTCCTAGGAGAGATTGCTGTTTCTTCAATTATTTCAATTTCCGCCAATTCAACCTTACTGTCCTTGTATGGAGCTGAATTCTTGGCTAACTTGGCTGCAGATTGAACACTTTCTTCAATCTCTCGTTCAGAAGTTTTATTGGTCGCAGAAAGACCCCAACTTCCATCAATAAGGACTCTTACACAAATACCTTCTCTTGAGCCGGTTGTGCTTGTTAATTCCCCATTTCGGTACCGAAAGTTTGCGAGATATTTATCTTGATAACGGAGTTCAACATAACTTGCTCCAAGTTTCTCCCCTTCCTTTAAACCTGAAATCAGTAGGTCTTGATCAAAGAAACTCATGATTCTTACCAGTGATTTAATCAGGATTGGAAGTTTTAGAATTCTATCCCCAGAAATTCTGATGCCAGTATTGTCACTTTTTTTATACTATCAAATTCTGGTGAGCTTAAGAACGAAACAGTTCTTACTAAGATAGAAATCGAATTTGAGGTTATTCTCATGTGGGATTTAGTTCCTGAACAATAAGCACAACAAAAATACGTTTCTAACAGGTATCGCTCTCAAGCGATCAAAATTTTCTGAAAAAAAAGATTTTTCGAATTCTATCTTAACTGCAGATAAGTATCATTCTTTCATCTTCCTGGATTACGAAGGAGTGGATAATCTTCTTTCGATTCAAGAGATTGAGAGCCTTTTACGTAAACTCAATAATTCTTTGGTGCTTACAATAGCAGTTAGGGCAGTAGAATTTCAGAATGGTAGTGATCTTTGGAGATCCTACCTTAACCTATTTGCTGATAATCCAAATATGGGTTTGAACATTGTCGCAGGTCATCCAGCGTATAACATTGACCAATCAATATCACTGAAAGAAACTCTAGGAAAATACTTCACAGAAATTAGGAAAAGGACAGATCGTCCAATATTCTTTGGAATAGATAATATTTCCTCAAAACTTGTGAGAAAAATATGTCAACGATTTTCACCAATAATTCCATTTGGTCTTCATGGTGACAAGCGTTTACTGAATGGTTTTTCAAAAGAATTAGAACATTGTACACTGGCTATATACACTCCTCTAGCCATAGCTTCTCAGAAGGATGAGGATGATTTAGATGAGCTTCTTCCTTATCTTCTTCGACGTAGATCGATAAAAAAGCAATTGTTAAGAATTAAAAAAACGAGTGCTGGACGAATAAAATCCTCACAATCCACTTCTTCTGAAGAAGTTCAAAAAGTGATAAGAGATAATCTTGGAGATTTTATCCTTACAGATTCCAATATTGAAGAGAAAATGGTCGAGTTTTCATCTCATAATATTAAATTATTAGTAGGATATCCTGCAATCTCTTCAATCAGGGATCAACAAATAGAGGAGTTTAAAATTCCCTGAATAGAGAAAGAAAGAGAGAAAATGGGTTCAACTCTAACCATTTTTTACTTTGTCATCCTTAAATAGGATAGATAACTAGCTTATTGATTAGAGGAAGCATGAAAAATTCTCGATTTTCTCCCAAAATGTCGTTCCTATTGGAAGTATAATGATGGAAATCAATTCAAATCTGGTAAATACTGTTTTAAAAGAAACTACCAAGACGATAAGCTGGCGGGATATTATGATGTACGCTACAGCCATTAATGATCCTAATCCGTTCTATTTAGATGATGAACGTGAGGGAGGAATTGTATCCCATCCAGTTTTTCCAGTCACTTTAACCTTACCTCTCGTAGAAAACCTGCATGATAATATTGGAGAAGAAGATCAGGAAAAATTTCCTTTTGAAGTTTTATTGACCGCCGTGCATTATTCGGAACATATAAAGCTTCATAGACTTATTCGTCCAGATGATTCTTTGACATTAACTGGAAATGTTGAAGCGATTATTCCCCATCGGGCTGGAACGCATGTAATTATAAAATTCGACGGTGTAGATAGCAATAACCAACCAGTTTTTACTGAATACACGGGAGGAATGCTTCGGGGAGTAGAATGTCTTGGAGGTGATCAAGGAACCGAAAACATACCTCACGTCCCTGTTTCACCCTTTGGTGAAGATTTTTTGTGGAGAAAGGAATTAAAGGTAAGTCCGTTACAAGCACACATATATGATGGGTGCGTTGGACCAACACTACCATTTCATACCTCTAAAGAAATTGCTCATCAATTAGGGTTACCCGATATACTTCTACAAGGATTATGTACCTTAGCTTTTGCAGTGAGTGAAATTATTTCAGAAGAATTCAATGGTGATCCCACTCACGTATCAGAAGTTGCCGGTAAGTTTACATCGATGATTATCCCGAATTCAGAGATAGAACTAAGGGTTAATGGTAAGAATATGTGTGGTAACTCACAAGAGATCTTTTTTGAAGTATATAATCAAGAAAATCGGAAAGCGATTAGGGAAGGATATGTAAAAGTGATTTAGAATATCTAAAATATATACCAAAAACGATATATACCAAAAATGATATACAATATCTTAGATAAAATAAGTCAGCAATCATCTGATATATCCAAATTGGTAATTAAAATGAAATTCTCTTGTTGCGATCTTACATCTAAAGAAATTAACGATCTAGCCAACCCAGAGCTTCCAGATGAACTCGCAGTTAGAATTTTAAAAGCCATAGGTCATCCTCTGAGATTAAAAATTCTACGTTTACTTTTGAATCAGCAGGAATTATGTACTTGTGATTTAACTTCGGTGTTTGAAGAGCAACAACCGATTATTACCAGACAATTGGCAAAACTGAAAGCGGAAGATTTGATCATTGGACGTAAGATAACATTCAACAAGACGGGAACGATGGAATCAAAATCAAATGGAAAATGGACCGCCTATCAGATCAATCCTGAAAAGCGAGAATTTATCACCCATCTTCTCTCTCCATTCATCTCCACAAAACAAACAGAGAATCATTGTGATTGATGACTTGTTCAAAAAAATGAAGAATACAAAGGAATTACCACTGAATGACTGACCCAAAAGAGAATATACAAGAAAATCAACCTGCAAAAAGCTATCAATGTTGCGGATCAAAGTCAGAAGAGCAAAACACAAATTTGACAAAAGATGAGCAACTTTCAGAGACAGCTATTCGAAAGGCTGTTCGAGATCAGTATGGAGCAATAGCTTCTGGAACTAACAGCCCAACAGATGAGCAATTATTAGAGAAAACTAGCTGTTGTGGAGGTAAAGAGGATTATACTGACTACTCAAATGAAGAACTAGAACAAATACCAGCTGGGGCAAATCTTGGCCTTGGATCTGGAAATCCCATCCGATTAGCGGAAATCCAAAAAGGAGAAACAATAGTGGATCTTGGTTCTGGTGCTGGAATTGATTGTTTCCTCGCTGCACAAGAAACTGGAGAAACAGGGAAAGTTATTGGCATTGACATGACTTCTCAGATGATTGATAAGGCTAGAATCAATGCAGATCGAGAAGGATATCAAAACGTTGAATTTCGACTAGGAGAAATTGAGCATATGCCCATGGCAGACAACTCCGTTGATTTAATAGTATCAAACTGTGTTATCAATCTCTCTGTGGACAAATCTCAAGTTTTTAAAGATGCTTTTCGAATCTTGAAACCTGGTGGTAGGATAGTTGTATCAGATATTATGCTTCAATATGAATTCCCAGAAGTTATCAAACAGGCATTAGCAGATAGTCCCGGATGTGTGTCAAGAGCTTGGGTAACAGATGAGTATCTAGGAGTGATTAAGGCTGCAGGGTTCGAACAAGTTGAATTACTTGAATCCCAACTTATTACACCTCAGAAAAAGCACACTGATGAACCTTCATCTGGTACTAGGAAACGATCGATCATGATTTCAGGGAAAAAGCTGGAAGTGGAGCTTTCTCCAGAAGAAGATGAACAACTACAAAATACAATCTTGAAAGCTCATGTTAGAGCTTATAAACCTCAAGTATAGTCGTTTTTCCCATTTTTTCCTTTTTTTTACATCCCAAGACTAATCAATGAATCCATGGTATTATCCCAAGAAGTATTCACTGCTTCTGAATCAGGAGGGTTGTCATTAGCATATCGAAGATAACCGATCTGCGCTAAATGATGAATGGTATGAAATGAAGTATGCCAAATAACCCAAGCGAGTGTAGCTCCATCTTTAGGTTCTCTAGGCACAAGATCTGAATCTCCTGCCTTTTTAACGAGGTCTTTTAGGAATTTTTGTAGGTTCACGTAGAGATCCATTAATTCACTAGAGGAAAGTGAAGATAATTGTTCAAGAGTCTTAGGTGCTTGATGACCAATATGACCTAACCAATAAATCTCCCCTTCAAGTATATGACGGAAAATTTCTAAAATAGGTTTACCTTTTGAATCTTTAGGAGTCCAATTAATCATTTCATTAGACAAACCATCTGTTAATCGTTGACCATAATCTCTTAAGGTATCAATAGTTTCTAGTAAATTTCTTTGCTTCGTTTGCTGTTTCATGTGATATCTCTCATTATTAATTTAAATTTCGTAAAATTTTGTGTATACTGAGACCCCTCCAAGAGAGGTTAAAATTCTCAGAGTTATGAATATCGAATTCCTCTTTTATTTTCAGATTATACGATTCTCTACGGATTCGTCTGATGTTCGTCAAAAAGAATTAATAGCAGTACCATGTATAATAATAAATTAGGAGATAAAGAAGTTGGTTTTAATTGCAGGAATTCAGATTGCCCCAGTATTTTTGAACAGTCAAAATACATGGATGAAATTAAGTGATTTTATTAGAGAAGCTCATGATAAAGGAGCACAATTGGTAACATGGGGAGAATCATTAATTCCAGGCTATCCATTTTGGCTTGGAGCTTCAGGAGCAGCTAGTTGGGATAATGCTGATCAGAAAAGAGCATTCAGTACATATTGGCAAGAGGCTCTCGAGTTAACCACAAGTAGCATACTGGGTGAGATGAAAGAACTAGCACGAGAGTTGAAAATTATGATGATGGGTGGGATAGCGGAAAAATCAAGTGGATCAACACACGCCACGCTTATTACAATAGATGAAAAAGGTAATCTGATTAACAGACACCGAAAATTAAAACCTACCTATGCTGAAAGATTAGTATGGGCTGATGGAGATGGTTTAGGATTGAAAACAGTGCCTTTTCAAGGATACAAGATTGGAGGTTTAAATTGCTGGGAAAATTGGATTCCATACGCACGTGCTGCTCTTCATAAGCAAAATGAAATGCTTCATGTGGCTGTCTGGCCAGGTAATAGCCATGTAACAAGTGATATTACTAGATTTATTGCTAAAGAGGGTCGTTATTGGGTTTTATCAGTATCTGGACTTATTAGGACTGAGGATGTCATACATCTATCAGAAGAGGAATTTCCCATTAAAAACATCTTAGATTTAGATAATAAAAAAGACAAAATTTGGCAAAATGGAGGATCCTGTATTGCTGATCCTAAGGGGAATTATGTAGTAAAACCAGTAGTTGGAAAGGAAGATATACTTTATGCAGACATTGATTTTATGACAGTAGTTGAGGAACGACAGAATTTTGACTATTCTGGACATTATAGTCGTTTCGATATATTCAACGAACCACTACGGGAATGAAAGAATAAAACTCGATTCCAGAATACTAGTATGGATTTTCAGTTCTGAAATTCCATTTGAGTTTAATTAATATAGGATTATTCCACTAATGACTAAACAATGTCTTTAGGTGTGAGATGAATGAAAAAAGCCATAATCCTACCCATCATTCTCCTATTAGGAGTTTTCGGAATATTTATTTCAACCCCAACTGTTCCTGTATCAGGAGCATCAGTAACTCATTACTATGAAGATTTTGAAAGTGGATTATCCTCTCTATGGACTGCGACTGGGGATTGGCATATTGAAGATAATGCCACCTCGAATTACCCAATTACTGATCCCTCCGTCACGATTCCAAGTGGTACACATTATATGTGGTATGGTGATAACACATCTGGGACGTATAACAATGTCTCAGGTTATTTAACTTGGGGCCCACTTGATCTGACAACTATTCCTGGAAAAATCGAAGTTAATTTCTTTGGATGGCTTTATCATTGGAATGAATATCTTGATGTCCGGTATTCCCCAGATGGAGGTGCCTGGTATTATCCTTTTTCAGGATGGTTTGCTGCACATACTGTGCGATTCTCTCAGTTATCATTCGAAGTTCCACATTATGCTAGAACTTCAACTTTTTACTTTCAATTTCGATTTCTTCAGAATACAATGTACGGGGAAAGTGAATTCGGGTGGCGAATTGATGATGTGGCAATCACAGAGACTCCTGATTATTCCATTGAGTTTGAACAGTTGGGAGTAAAGAATGCACTTGTGGACGAGACAAGATCACTCGGGTATAGTATAAAATTGCTCTATTCTGAAAGTCAGATGACACAAATTATGGTGAATATTACCAGTCCTTCGAGTATGCGGGAAATGATTGTTCTCGAGGATGTTACTCTTAGCAGTGGAGAAAAGTGGTATTACTCTCATGAGTATACGTTTACCGAAGAAGGAATCTATAACATCACAGTGTATGCAGTAGATGAACTGGGAACTCTCTTTGCAGAATCCAAGATCTGGGAGATAGGGCCTTACTTAGTGATGCATAGAACTGATAGTGGATATTTCGTTAATATAGGTGAAACTCCAACAATGGAATTCATGATCATTAGTTTCTATGACGTTGATACAATTTTTGATATAAATATATGGGTTGAATCAGCTATTGGGGGCAATCATACTATATATCAAACGCAAACTGAAATTACAACGTTTGAAGAATTCAGATTCAGTGCTTCAGAAACTTTTTTAGAAAAAGGATCTCATAGAGTATTTATGAATGCTGTAGATCCGATGGGAAAGAACTATACAAGATTTGAAGGTTACTGGGAAGTCGGTCCCTATTACTTCTCTTGGGTAGAAAATATTGAGCCTTATGAAGAACGTTATGTGGGCGAATCAATACCACTCAATGTCTTTGTAGAGGCTAGGACGGCTACATCAGGTGAGATAGACATCCAAGTTGAAATAATTGATCCAGATTATTTCGTCGAAAGAGTTTATGAAGAATCGGCGTTAGCTTTTCCCCCAGAGGAAATTTGGAACCAAACCGTATCATACACCTGTACTAAAGCTGGCCTCTATCAATTAGATGTTTTGATGGTAAATTCATCAGATCCTTCCGAATTTTGGTGGAGCGATCGTGTCTCATGGTTTACAATCGAGGAATTAAGTTTAACAATAACTCAAGAGGGCCATTATGCTACCCTCAATGAAGAAGAAACCATGGAATTTATCCTTGAAAATCATTACGGATATGAAAAAGAGGTAGATATTCTTATCTCGGTTGAAACACCAAGTAATAACGAAGTCGTTCTACATGAAGAGACAGTAACGCTACAAACAGGAGAAATGTGGAGTTTAACACTGGAATATACCTTTGAGGAAACGGGACGTTATGTAGTTGAATTTCAAGTCGTTGATGACACTGGAAAAGAATGGTTGGAAGATAGCTGGTGGAGCATTCCCTCTGATAACACAACCACAGACACTACTCTATCCCTAGATTCTCCAGGTTTTGGATTGGTACTTCCTTTGTTGTCAGTTTTAGTCATCTTGGTTGGAAGTCGGTTATTTCGAAAAAAAAGATAAACACACCTTTTCGTTATGCTGATATAAACTAATCATCACTAACTAGAATCTTGGTGGCACATATCCAAGGACCAATGAATAAAAGGCTGTAAGCTCATTTTTAATTCCCGACCTTGGGGTGTCAACTGATACTCTACTCGCAATGGAATTTCATTAAAGACTTCTCTTCTAAGGAGATTGTGGGTCGTCAAATCAGTTAACCGTTGAGACATGGTGGTATCACTGATTTTGTCTTTACTTAATCCATTTAACCGAGTCCGAATTTCAGAATATCGTAGTGGGTCTGATTCAGGAAAAATCAATAATGTAAACAACATCCACTTTCGGCTAAGGAGTTCAGTGTATTTAATAAGAGGTTTCAAACAGACACCATTAATCTCAATCTGAAAGCAATCTTGGATTATTTCACGAGTTTTTTGCATACTTAATCACTCTAAAGCTACTAAGAATGGATTTAGTTACCAATTTATATACTATTTTTATTGGAGTTAATCCAGCATTTAAAGTTGGTGAAAATCAAACATGACAGACAAAAAAGGCTGCAAATGTAATAGCCATGGAAAAGGACATCATAAAGATATGTCACATGCTGAAACAGTTGAACATTCCAAAGAATGTCTTGATAATATTATTGAAAAGCTGCAATGTCTTAGAGAATCACTTGAAAATCTAGAAGCCTAGGTTTTCAGGTCTCTCCTCTTTTTTTTTCCGATTTGAGGAATAAGTTCATTTTTTTCTTTTGTCTCCGTTTATAGCCCGAAAAAAGAATTACTCCAGTTCCCAAAAATAAAAAACCAAAATCTGTGGAATTTTGAGTGGTTGAACTTTCATCGGGGGTAGAATTACCATTTTGGATAGTGAATAACCAATCAGAGACATCCCATGCAGTTATGCCTATAGAACAAGTAGCAACAACCTTGAGTAGGTAACTAAAACCATCTTGGACGGTATTTGTATTCCAGAGAAGCTCAGTAGTATAAAGATTTGATTCAATTTGATCCCAAGTAACTCCACAATCAGATGAATAATAAACTGAGTAGTGAATTATATGAAAATAAGGATCAAGTGAGGAATCCCATTTAACGGTGATTGTCCCTGAGAGAGTTTCCATTCCATTAGGATGCATTATTTTTGGAACAGTAATCTCATGGAAAGGAACATAATGCCATGGAGAAAACCCCCCTAAGATTTCATAGGGTATCGTACGTGGAGATTCATCTTGATTTAATGAAGAACCTGCAAGAATATACGGGGAGTCCACTATCTCATCTAAATTATTGTCTGGAGTTGTCCACTCATTCCAAAAATTTTTTTCCACTACATTGTTTATTCCGCTATCATGTGCCTGGGAATTGCCATAATTATTCCCATAGAAGTTATTCCTTCTAACGTTAATAAAATTCGATTTTAGGAGATTTACACCAAAGTTGGAATTATTGAAAAGAAGATTGGTCTCTATTAAACCACTATTTGTTTCCTGATAGAGTATTCCTTGACTGTTGTTGAAAACCGTATTATTGTATATACTATTTAATCCAGAAGCTTGAGCCTCTATTCCATTCTGGAGATTATTCATAACGGAATTATTAAAGAATTCGTTGAAAGTTGAATGAGAAAGAAGTATCCCACTTTTACTGCTCTTAGTTATGATATTTCCATCGAGAGTGCATTCATCTGTATGGTCTAGGATAATACCATGGGTTTTGCTGTTTGAAATCTCATTGTTATGCAAGGAAATGTTCAAACAATAAAATGTACTTAAACTTTTTAATTTTTGATTATTCACCATTACAGAGTCGCAATTGACTAGAATGATTTGTTCTGCATTTTCTGGAACTATCTCACTTTGGATATTCTGCCAAAAAACTAATTTCTTTCCATTTATCGAATTATTCTGGATATCTGTTTGGAAGTAGTGATCAATATTTTCACCACTAATAGTAAATGTATTATTTTCTAATTTATTACCAACTATTGTACAATTTCCAGTATTCTGGATAAATACACCCGTAAAACTTCCTTTAAAGTCATTATGAGAGATATAATTACTCCAGAGGGTACAATTATTGGAATTTTCTAATTTAACTCCATCGTTACCATGATAGGTAATTGAATTATTGAGCAGGGTACAATCTCGGGAATTAGTAAATCTTGCCCCATAGTTACCATTATGGATAATTGAGTTATTAGAAATATAACAGTTTATTGATGCCCAAATCAGAAATCCATCTATACCCACGTTAATAACTTTATTATTAGATAGTGTGCAATTGCCTGAATTCACTAATGAGATGCCAGTTTGTTGGATATTGGATATTGTGTTGTTAGAAATAACGGTATTCCATGATTTTGCAAGATTAATGCCATAAAAATAGCTAATACTAATTGAGCTGTTGATAATTGATCCATTGGTTACGTTATTGAGAGATATCCCCCCAAACCCCCCTTTTACAATAATATTCCTAATTTCAAAATATACAGCAGTGTTGCTAATGTCTATCAAAACTTCAGAATTACTCGTTATATCAATTCTTTCAATGATATATGGGAAATTTATTGTCCCATTCCCTTGCCACATCTCATTATTCGCTTGGATTTGAAAATTATCATTGCCATCAATTATAATTGGGTCATGATCATCATAAGGTTGGGAGATTTTGGAAGAAATTTGAAAGCTTTCACTAAACTGATACTTCGCACGAGGAGACGAATATTGATCGATTTTAGATGGGAATTCTACAACAAAACTTATACTGATCATAGTAAACAGAAGAAATAGTAATAGCGGGTGTCTATTTTTCAGTTCACAACATCTCCCTAGGAAGAATCTCTAGACCTCTTTGGTTTTTTCTCGATATTTCTTTCTATAGATTTTAATAAATACAACAGTGGAAATAACTATCAGACCAAAAAAGCCTGTTGAGGTTTCTGAAGTAGTAATAGTTGTGGTAGGTTTCGTTGTGGTTGTAGTAGACAGTTCCGTTGTTGTAGTAGATGTTGTTTCCTCAATAGTAAAATCACTTACAGTTATATTGTCAAAACCAGAGTTACCCCTAAATGAAACGAAATTAAAAACTTCTGATGTTGTAGTTTCATTATCAGTAACATTAATTACTTGTTCTGAATCGAAGTAAATGTTAAATTCCCCTTGTAAATTTCTTGAGATGTCTATATGATGTGTACCAACAATAGCACTTGGAAATTCATATGTGGTCAAGATAGTAAAGCTTGGAATATATGAAGCGAAAGTTATCCCTGGAACTGCAGCACCAGCAATAGCATCCGTATTTGCCGATGAAATAAGCAATAAACCATACCCAGTGACACCCGATAAGAATTCAGTTTCAGTTAATCCCTCCATACTGTAATTATTAACATGATCAGTAAAAATAAAGGCTACCACATCATACCCTAGATGTGAACGATTATCAACAACAGTCCAGTCGAAGCTCCAGTTGCCATACGCAACAGAACTCTCACGATAGGCAAAAGCCGCAGTATCAAAAGCAATAGTATCAGGTCCTCTGAGTACCCCGTCGATGACACTCATTCCTATTTCAGAAATTTCCGTAAACCAAGACATATATGGTCTTTGCCAGTTTTTAAATGTCCAACCAGTCGGATTTTCGGAATCGAAGATTTCAGTCCATATTACAATAGCTTGACCTTGTTGTACTGGAAAAAGCACAAGAATAATGAGAAAAGTACCAGAAAAGTTTAGAAATTTTGTTTTTTTTGTCATCTTCTATCATCAACCACAAGAAGCAGCTAATCAGATTTGATCTTCTGTCATTAATATGGAGAACTAATATTTTCTAATTAGGTAATATATTTTCCCTGAATATTGCTAGGCAATTTCGTCCTCAGAGAAGACTTTTAACTTATCGATTGTGATTTTTAAGGCTTCTTTTAAGGTTAGTAAGAACTTATACCCTTTAGGTGTAATAGTATAGTTTCGATAACGCGCATCGTGGAGAACTTTGCTGGAAACAAATGGTTCCACATACTTTAGCTTATTTAAATTCTTAATATCTTTAGAGAGTGTCGAAACAGGAATATTTAAGCTTTGAGCCAATTTGACAAGGCTAGCTTCCTTTGGGTCTTGAAACCCAATCTCAATTAAGGTTAAAATTGTACGACCTTTGAGTCCAGAAACTAGATCCTGTTTGATTTCATGAGGGAAGTATTCAACCAAATCTAGAGGATCTTCTGGTTTGGTGATCACAATGGTTGTCGGTTCATGATGTGGATCATTCTGAATGTTCTCCACCCCCACAATTAACTTGTGATAGATTGGTTTCAAATCTTCGATTTGAGGATGGGAAAAAAATTCTGGCAAAAGGAGGGGAGGTTTAATATTAGATAAGGCTGATTTTAATCTGAATTTTTCAGGATAAAGAATGTATGTTACACAAAGGGTTAAAGGAAGAAATAAGGACAATAAATATAACAATACTGAGATTAAGACCTCAAAAAATGAATTTGCTTTAGCAGGTGCATTTAAATAGTCAGTAACTGATACTAAAGGATACGGATCAGTATTGTTTGCATTTCCATCAAGGGGATACTGGAGATCGATAATTAAATCCTTGTTACTGTCAATTACAGGCCAATCATCCCAATGATTATATTCAAAAGTATTAAATGAACCGCTATCTTTCGACTGATGTCCTCCGAGATTGTTTTGATGAAAATTATTAAATGTAAAACGATTTTCAATTGCCCCAGATTCAATTAAAACTCCATATTGCCTATTATATTGAAGATGATTGAATTCAAAAGTATTCCTATGCGCATAATCAAGACGAACACCCTGTAAGCTATTATTAAAGATGGAATTATGACTAAATTCGTTGTCGTTGGCCTGATTAAGAAGAGTAACACCGAAATGACCATCGAAAATGGCATTATTGGTAATTAGAGAATCAGAACAATTATTAAGAAGGAGATTACTGTAAAAGAGATCACCTTGATGATGATTGTAAATTGAATTATTGCTAATCGTTATGTTTTGAGTCTCTTTAAGGTAAACACCAGTTGTGAGATGATCATAGACGGAATTGTTGATGAAAATACTGTTTGTAACGTTGGTGATTTTCAGGCCTGAAATACATTCCGCAACAACGTTCTTCTCAATAATAGCATTCCTGACGTTGGTAAGAGAGATCCCACACATCGCAGATGACCCCCCAGTTAAAAGATTACTACTAATAATGAAATGAACTGAAGTATTCTTAATACTGATTAAATCATCAGCAGTATCTGTAATACTAAAGTGTTGTATGCGATAAGGATCGGAAGATGTTCCTGTACCTAAAAATCCTTGAGAGGAGAAATCAGCGTTAGAAGTGATTAGGATTGATGCATGAGGATTATTACTATGGTGTTTGGAAGAACTAAGAAATGAGTCACTTTCATTATCCAAGTTGCGTTGGATAATAGATGTAGAATCAGCTGATATCATATGAAATAGGAATCCAATAAGAGTAATGGTCAGTACTGTTCTTCGTGAGAATTTCATAAAGAAAATCTACCCGTAATTCTGATTGGCAAAAGTTAATGTTAGTTTTTTAGAAATAGCAATAAGATATTTATTTTTATCTAAGTATAGATCATTTATTTCTATTGATAGTTGAGAATTCTGTCTTCTGAAAGACTAGTGTAATTCTTCAAGTAGATTAGTAAAGAGGATAAAAACAAAATTTCGTCTATTTTCTTCGTTTGTACAACGTAGTAGATATTAAAACGGCTACTATAAGTGAAAAAGGATCCAATGGAAGAGCGGTATTGGCCAAGGTCGTTATGTTGGTGGTGGTAGTTGTTATGGTCATTATCGTCATAGTCTGTATCTGAACGGGATTTTCAAAATTGATTTCCACAAACCAGATGTCATTGTAACTAGTTCAAAAAAAAATCTTTGATTTTTGGAAATCATGATAATAAAACTAAAAAAAAAGTAAGGGTTTTACTCTTAGTCACTCAAGATTAATTAGTTTCCACCCTGTTGCTTTGGGATCCTCGTGAGCTAAAGATCGACTAGCGATATATATCACATAGAGAAGAAAACCTAGAGATTTTAAGAAACTCATGTTTTCCTTAATACTCCTAATTTCTCCATCTTCATTGACTGACACGACGCGTAAATTCATAATTTTCATGAAGACTGTCTGTCCATCCAGTACATAACACGGGATTATTGAGTAATAACCTATAAGACCCAATAAAATCCCAGGAATTAATACAAATGGGGGACTTATATCAGGAAATACTGCTGTAAAGACAAAAAAAAGTGGAACTGCAATAAGAAGACAAGCAAAAAGAAGTATTCCAATAATAAAATCTATATATGCAACGAATCGTCGTTTGATATATCCAGGTTCATTTAATGTTGTTTTTGTATCATTTGACATAATTAAGCGCCCGTTCTCTGCATGTGCCCTTTTCTTAAAAGTTTTTTGACCTTGTGAGAAACTCGGTATGGATTTTAATGAAAATAAGCTTGAAATAAACAGAAAATTATGTTATTCTGAGAAATATATGCAAAGTTGTTAGTTGGTTACCATTTGGTCAGTTATCATTGTTATACAATAAGTGCGTCTACTACGCTAGAAATCCGAATAATCAACAATTACGAATTGTTGTTGAATTGATCTTTGTTGAAATTAGGAAATTATATGTGGAAAACTAGCGAAAACTAGTGAAATAAATTACAAAAACTAGGTTGAATTGGAAGAAAGGATGAAAAAAACAGAATAGAATGCGTTTTCCCATTTCGCCAACATTTATAAATCAAATTGGCATATTGGTTATTGAATAGTTTCAACGCACATAACCACTCTTAACAATCCGAAAAGTGATCTGATTCTTCAGCTCATTCTTAATACGGAAATCCTAACCGAAGCTTCAGAGACTTTGGAACTATTCATTAAAATTCATAGTAATTACGAAGAAACACTGAATTTAACTGTTAAGGATGAAAATACAATGAGTGAAATACATAAAACCCTAGATGCACGCGGACTTAGTTGCCCTATGCCTGTTTTGAAATCAAAGAAAGCTTTGAAAGAAATTAATGTCGGTCAAGTGTTAGAAATTCTATCAACAGACCCTGGAAGTATGGCTGATATACCAGCATGGACCCGAACAACTGGTCAAGAACTTCTTACCTCGGAAGAAAGAGGTCCAAAAGACTTTCGATATTTGGTCAAACGAATGAAATAAAGGATGATGCAAAAGTATGAGTGAAGACAAACCCAAACGAATGGCAATAATTGCCTCCCAAGGTACTCTTGATGCAGCATATCCTCCTGTGATCCTTGCCTCAACAGGTGTAGCTATGGATATGGAAGTAGCAATTTTCTTTACATTTTATGGTTTCGACTTAATTCACAAGAAACGTAGTAAGGACCTCAAAGTTAGTCCCATAGCCAACCCTGCCGCTCCTAAAGCATTCGGATTAATGCCCGTTCCAAATTGGATGGGAATGTTGCCCGGGATGACCCGGATTGCGACAATGATGATGAAAAGCTGGATGAAAAAGGCTAATGTAGCAAAATTCGAAGAGCTCCGTGAAGCCTGTATCGAAGGCGGAGTCAGAATGATTGCCTGTCAAATGACCATGGATGTTATGGGCATTAAAGAAAAGGACATTATTGATGGTGTCGAAACTGGTGGTGCAGCCACTTTTCTTGAATTTGCTAAAGATGCCGATATTACTCTTTTCATGTAATTCTCGTTTTTTAATTTTTAGGTGATTTTTATGGGAAAACTTCTAATGGTATGTGATTCTGCAGCCACAGATAAACTGCAGACCTTAGCAATTATCGCTTCAGGGATGGTAACCAGTGATCATGAGGTAGTTATCTTCTTTATGCATGATGCTGTTTATGCCTTGAAAAAGGATGCTCCTCCTGAGCCTGAGGTTACGAGTATTTATCCTGAAGTTGCCGAAAAGGTGAATCAGGCAAGAAAAGCAGGTAACCTGTTACACTGGAAAGGACTTCTGGAAGATTTAAAAGACTTAGGTGATGTAGAAATCGTCGCTTGTGTCCAAATTACAGAAATACTAGGTTTAGAGAAAGAAGATCTTCATCCTATGGTTGATAAAGTTGCAGGAGTAAATACTCTTGCTGAGCAAGCGATGCTTGCTGATAGAGTTATGTTTCTTTAATTATAGAAAATTGAATGGTGAATAAACAATGAGTAATGAAGTACAAGCAGATAAGGTCATGGATGCACGCAATGCTTTCTGTCCAGGCCCTCTGATGGAATTAATCAAATCTATTAAGAAAGGCGAAGTTGGTAAAGTCTATGAAGTTTGGAGTAAAGATGCAGGCTCCATTCAAGACATTCCTAAATGGGTTGCGAAAGCTAGCCAAGAAATGGTTGCCGTTGTCGAAGAGAATGGCTACACTCGTTTTCAAGTAAGGAAGGTCAAGTAAATTTCTTCTTTCTTTTTCTATTGGTGATTCTATGAGCGAAGATAAAGCTAAAGTTGTTATTTTAGGTGGGGGCACTGGTGGAGTTATAGTTGCCAATCTCCTTGGACGGAAGGCAAAAAAACAAGCAGAGGTTACATTAGTTTCTAAGCAAGAGAATGTTTTTTACGAAGCAGATCTCCCTTATCGCATTTTTGACAAGAAATCTCTCAAGTCGATGTACAAACCTGTACGGAATGTTGTTAATAAAAATGTAGAAGTTCTTAAAGACGAAGTAATAGGATTAGATCTTGATAAAAATTCAGTTGCACTAAGCAGTGGAAATAATCTTCCTTATGATTATTTAGTAATAGCTACTGGTGCTCATTATGATTATGATGGTGTTCCAGGATATAAAGAAGAAGCATATCATTATTACAACGAGGAAGGCATTAATGAAATTAGGAAAGCCCTAGATGAGTTTGTTGAAAAAGGTACCGGTGGAAATGTTGTCATAGGAATTGCTGATTTACCATTTAAATGTCCTGTAGCACCCCTTGAGGGAGTGTTCATGATGGAACATTTTCTAAGACGTAAAAAATTACGAAAGAAAACTGAATTACATTATTTAAGTCCTATTGGTAGTGCTTTCTCAATTGAAAAGGCTAATGTTCATATCGAGAAAAAATTTGCTAAGAAGAACATTAATTTACACACCTTCTTTAATACAGAAACCATTCATCCCGATCGAAAGGTTATAGAATCTCTTGAAGGAGATGAAATTGAATACGATCTTTTAATTATGGTTCCACCTCACCGTGGACAAGGGTTTTTACAGGGAACTCCCATTGTCGATGAAAGTGGATGGGTCAATGTAAATACAAAAACTCTTCAAAATGAAACATATCCGAATGTTTTTGCAATTGGAGATGCTGCTAATCTTCCTGTATCCAAAGCCGGTTCCTCCGCCCATTACCAAGCTATGGCTACCGCTCATAATTTGGTGGACGTGCTAAAAGGAAAACTTGACATTTCCCAAGTAAAGGAGAGATATAATGGTCATGCTACCTGTTTAGTAATGACTTCATTGACTTCTGCAATGTTTTTCGATTTTAATTATACCCGCCCTCCTTTCGGGCTAGGATATATCTCGAATCGTTTGTTCTACTACTTTAAAAAGTATCAGAGATTCCTATATTTCTATGGTTTCTTGTCAGGTCGTTTGTAAAGATATAGAAAATTCGGTTTACAGACGGTGAAAGGAGATTAAATGTAAATGATTGATGAGAAGGACAAAGATATTATCAACTACTTTCAAAAGGATCCCCGAAGTTCATTTAACAGGGCTGCTGAAGTGCTAGGCCTGGCTAAAGGTACTGTTAAAGCACGTTATGAGAAATTAGTAGAACAAAATCTAATTTCTCCAGGGATAGGAATGAACGTCGCTCAACTCAAATTCTCCCATGCTCTTTCTTTCATTGAAATCACAGATCCTGAAACCGAGAAAGCAATATTGGACTATTTCAATGATTGTCCCCTGGTGACAGCAATGTTTTCTGTTTCAGGGTTTGAATATAATCTCGTAATCTGTCTGGTAGCCGATAAGCGTGAAAAGATTAGCAAGTTTATCGATACTTTTCCCCTTAGTCATCTTCCAGGAGTGAAAAGACGGAATAGTTATTTCATTAAGGAAACAGAAGGGTATTCAGATAAACCCTTTTGGCTATTTTCTCCTCCAACATCTGAAAAGAATATCTTCGACGATCACACGTGTCAGAATCGCTGTGGAGCATGTGGGGTTATCTCCCAGATACAAAAGAAAGTAACTAACTAAGAATCATAATTAGTTTAATCTGATCATTCTTTCTCTCTTTTCTCGTAGTTCTGATTGATGATGTATATTGAGAACTACTCAGACTAAGGTTTTATATTTAATAATTCACAAATTTTAACAGCATTTTGGTTCGAAGGGTTTTTATTCCTCGATTCAATTGAGATCTCAAAAAGTTCATTCCAATTGAGGAGATTCGGATTTTGAGACCGAAAAACGGTCCGTTCATATTCTTGAGCCTTTTATTATTCTCTCATTTTATTCCCATCGTAGATGTAAATCAATCTTCCCCGAATCTTCCTGTTTTATACTCTGATCTATTTCAGGATGCATTTAATTTTACACATGAAGAACTCAACCTGATCGAACAAAATAAGTTCCTTGTACTTAACAGGATGGGAACAGATGATATTTTGGATGCCTATCGGTATTATTGGAAAGCAGATCTACCAATTTTCATCACTACTGATACTCTTTTGCATACGTGGCATCTAGCATTTGATGAAACACTCATAGATGTTGAGAGCTTAATCTTATACCCTCTATTATTAAATTTAAGTCAGGCCATGATCCAAACAGCATTAGCTGAATTTTCCATCTCAAATGAAGTGGTAAATGATGTTTTAATTTATTTAGCAGTTGCGGAAAGATTGGTTAACCCCTCTGCTATTGCTCCACCACTCTTACAGGATGCTGTAAACCAAATTGTTTCTGCCATCATGGCTGAAATAACTATTTTCGAAGCACGGGGTCAACTGAGTAGTGACCAGCTGTCCCGTTTCATTGACGATTTCAGCCAATATAAACCCCGAGGTCATTATACTCGATCTGAAAGATTGCAAGCCTATTTTAGGTTGTTTAAATGGTTGTCTAGGATCCCATTTTTATTTGATCACTATTGCAGTGAGCATATTTTGAAACGAACTCCGGAAGAAATGATTCAATCAGCGGTTATTTTGGTCTGGATTTTAAAAAATACTGTTGTTGATATAGGGGGAAACCCACAGCTTGGAATAGACATCTGGAAAATGTTCAAAGAATTTCTAGATGTTATAATTGGAAAAACTTACTCAGTAACACCTATTATGCTTGATCAAGTATGTAGTGAAACTATGGATACACCTAATTGGCACCCTTCAATAGCTGTGGCCGATTTAGAAATAATAGCAACCATTCAATCCAAAATACTTCAGAATGATTCAATCCCTGCACCTCGAGACATGTTAATTGTGGATGGATTAGTTCCGGGCTGTCCAAGTTCTCCGAAAATGCTACTTCTCTTTGGTGAACGATTGACTCTTGATACTTACTCATTAAATCATCTTGTTTATCCATATGTTGGTAATAGACTCATGCCAGTGGCTTTAGACGTGGTGGCAACCTGTTTAAATTCAGAAAGAGCATACAATTTGGTCAAAGAGGAAGGATATATCGATCAAGTAGATACTCTCCGAGAAGAAATCAGGAATTGGAGTGAAGAAGATAAAACAACGGTCTATTGGAGATGGTTAGAGAGTCTGTCCCATTTAACTCAATTCCAGCCAGAGATAAATGATAGTGATAAAATCTACATTCCTCCGTTTATGAAAAGTGGGCCATGGAGGGATGAGAAGTTAACCACTGTTCTTGGAAGTTATGCTCAACTCAGACATGATACCATCCTTTATGCAAAACAATCTATGACACAAGTTATTTGTTCAACACCCGAAGGATACGTAGAACCTTACCCTGAGTTTTACCGTGCTTTGAAAGACCTCTCTAAACATTACAGCAAAGCATTAGAGAATTTGTTGGATCTTGGGGATATAACACAAACGTTGACATTTAATCTGTACGGTCTGGATTTGTTGATCAAAGCCAGTGCTATGTTAGAATCTATTGCTTATCGTGAATTAAAAAACCTACCTCTTACAGATGTAGAAAAACAATTTATACAAGATACATATTGCGAGAGTGGAGTGTGTGGCGGTCCTTTTCTGCAAGGATGGTTAAGCGAGATAATAGGGCTGTTTAAAAATCTATACCGAGTCGATGCATTTCCAAATATCAGAACCTCACTAGTAGCGGATATACATACAGATTTGAATACTGGTAATGTCCTAGAGATTGCTACAGGGGTACTTGAACATCTTGTAGCGGTTGTTCCTAACTGGAATGGAAGTGAGATGTTCGCGGTAGGCCCAGTTTTTTCTTACTATGAATTTATCACTCCGATGAGCATGAGAATGACCGATGAGGATTGGCGTGGAATCCTTGCCAGTCGTTTTCAAGGGAATGACGACTATGATTATACTGTCTTTCCCCGGGGATTCTGGGCAAAAAATTATATGATATCTACAGAAATGACCACCGATATTATCTATGAGTTCGAAGAGAGTCCTGAATTAACCCCTCCTACTTGGTTTCAAACACAATCCATCAATTTCATATTGGATCCTTATTCTTCCTATACATTAGTGCAATATAACACACAAATCACAGATGATGGTCACACACAAATCACAGATGATAGAACTTCGCAACATTTTAGCAGTGAAACAAAAACCAGACCTCTTGAAATATACCCAATACTGATCATCTTGGCACTCGTATCAGTTTCAGTTATTACAACCAAAAAGAAAAAGTGAAAACCTTTTTACATCTCTAGTTAAACCTAGAAGTAATTTTCCTACGTCTTTAGTTATGCTTGGATCCAAATTACTTAAATCTCGGTTTCCTCTAGAATGACGACAGTTGAGTTTGAGACTTGTATGAAACTTCTATCTATATTATCGATTCAGATAAAGATATAAAATCTCCAAATTTTAGGAAGGAGTACTCAATCAGTATGGTGTTGTACAATTTTCCAAGAATTAAATATTCAAGATTACTCAAATACCAGGTCTGTATTCCAAGGATTTTCATATCAGGTAGTCGTTAGAGCTGTTATCGAAAAAACATCCCCTGGAAAAATCTGGGTTGATGATCCGAATCGGCCTTCTAGTGGATTCATGGCTTCAACGGAAGGATGGTTTCTAGCTGGAAATACACAAAATGAGGAGTTCAATAAGGGTTTAAAAACTCTGATTGAAGAAATGATTATACACAGGAAGTTTTATTCTCCGGTTAATCCTAATTTCCTCAGTTATCTTTTTTTTCATATTGACTCGGATGATTGGAAAAAACAATTTCCCAAGATATTTTCTATTCGACCCCCTCTTCCTACTCACCGAATTCATTATATCTATAATAAAAATGTTCTAGACTGGAGAGAAAATATACCTCTGGGGTATAGAATCCTCCAAGTTGATTCTTCGCTCGATGAAACATCACTTGAGATTCCAGAGGATATTTATGAATGGATAGAATCGTCTATGGAAGACCAAAAGAAAAGAGGATTTGGATGCTGTTTGGTTCGGGGAAAGAGTGTTGTAGTCTGGGTAAATTCTGATTGTGCCAGTGGAGATGAATGCGAGATTGGAATAATCACAACAGAGACCGAGAGGTTGAAGGGGTTTGGAGCTCTCACAGTAGCAGCAGCTATAGATCAATGTTTATCCATGGGCTATTCCCAGATTGGCTGGCACTGTGAGAATCACAACTATGGATCAAGAGGAGTCGCGGAAAAGGTAGGATTCGTTAAGGAAAGAGATTATATTCACTATATTTGTATGTTTGATGAGGCAGAACACCTTGTTGAACGTGGAATGAGGAGTTTCTATGATAAAGAATATGAGAAAGCGATAGCAGATTTTGAAGATGCATTAACTAAGGGAAAGGTTCCTATCTGGATGTATATTCTGGCAGCTAGAGCTTATGCTACTATGAGTGAGATTGAAAAAGTTCTCCAGAATTTTCGGGAAGCTCAAAGACAAGGCTGGCAAAACTGGAAACCTGTACTTCAAAGTTCCGAAATACAGCAACTTAGTGATGAAAGAAAGATATTAGATTTCTTAAGGGATCTAAGTGAGATTACGCTTAGTAAGTAAATACCTTAGCATTCACTGACTCTGCAAGAAGTTTAGTAGCTCCAGCAAGTTTTACACCCTCAATATAGTCTTCTTGTTTAAGTTCTCGAGCTTCAACACAGGGGACACAAGCATACACTTGACCACCCATTTCGATAAAATTATTGATCAGATCTTCCAATGGGGTGAATGGGGGGAATACCCAACCTTTGCAAAAGTCCTTTCGGACGACATTTACACCTTCGGCTTGTAAAAACATTATGACTTCGGCATCTAATACGTGAGCTGCGTTTGCCACTGCCCAAGCCATACTTGCACGTTCGAAATTATCAATTCCATGTGTGGAGACAATTACAAATTTTACCATCTTTATTTCCTCTATGCTTGTTTCTTTTAATTCAGATGTTCCTCTTCTCACTAATTTGCGAATTTGAGCGAAAAATTATTTCCCCAAACCCTAGCTAATATCTACGCCTTGGACTGGATTATCTTCACTAATCAAATGATAATGCTCTTTGATACGATTTTGAATTGGTGATTTTGAAATCCGTGATAGTCCTGGGACACAATTAATAGCTGCGAGACTTTCTTCTAGCCCTTCATCACCGAGGCAGCAAAGTTCAACCAATAGATCGTATTCTCCAAATATTCGATACATTCGTTTAACCCCAGCAATGGGAGTAATTTGGTTGATTATCTTGTCGATA
>JAEOTC010000201.1 GCA_016840035.1 Candidatus Hodarchaeota archaeon
CACGAGGTAACGAAGAGATCGTTACCGTCATGGGAAGAACTGCTACATTAGGGCTATTGACGGAAGCCCCCCCAATCTCAGCTTTGCCAAAATTGGATAGGTTACGAGCAGCGTTAAGGTCAGCATTAATGTTAAAAAAACATTCGTTACAAAGAAAATCTGATTGAGAAGACCGATTCTTTTTTGCTATATACCCACATTGAGAACATCTTTGGGAAGTATAACGAGGATTGACAAAGAAAACTGTTTTACCAACCTTTTCAGCACGTTGAATGATAAGCTGTTCAAGTTGATAATAAGCCCAATTACCAAATTTCTTACGAAGTGCTTTGGAGACTTTTTTCTTCTTTTTGCTATGCTGTTTAAGCCCGCGTAAATTTTCTAGGACAATACAATTATATAGCATATTACAGATCCATTTAGCTAGTTTACGATTTTCATCAGTCATAAACCGTCTCTCTCGACCACTTATCACCTTTAGTTTTCGCTTGGCTGATCGAGTGCCTTTTGACTGGAGATTTTTTCTTAATTGTTGATATCTCCACTTCACTGCTAGAATGTGCTTGGTAGGATAGAACGTATTATTGGAACAAACAGTTATCCTTTTAATCCCCCTATCAACTCCAAGAAAGGTAGTAGGTTCTTCCACGGGAAAATCAGGTAGCTCCACTGTTAGATGGACGATGAATTTCTGCCTTTTTTTGTTATAACAAAGTGTCAATGAAGTTATTCTTCCCTCATTAACATATGGTTGGAAATAGCTGGGAATTAACAGCTGAAACTTCTTCCTTCCCTTAACTGTACTAATGGAGATCTTTCCTGTTCCCAAAAATGGGGTGAAAGTCCGCTGGTTGTAGCGGATACCACTTAGAGGTTTCTTGAATGGTTTGTGATAGCGGAATTTTTCTCTTTTTAGCATATTAGAAGCCATATCTCTAGCACACTGGACAAGCGACGATTGTAATTGTGGATATTTGCTACGAATATCTTGATATGTCTCATTGTGAAGTTTATTTATATTAAACGTTCTTTTTGACCATCCAACGTCAATAATATGCCGCACGACCTTATTATAGACCTCTATCGTCTCTAATAGGTCAGTATCTACTGGTAGTGAACATTGGATTGTGCGTTGCATGACATATGATCATGGCTTTATTGACTTTTAATCTTATATCACCATATAATCAAAGTAATACTGGGTATTATTTTGCCTGATTACATTACTTATAACCATTCTGTTTGCAATATCAACTATCATTTCGTGTGGTGTACCAAATATCGCAAACCTGTTCTTACCCACAACAAGGACATTATAGAAATCTTTAAGGGCATTTACCAACAGTATAATTGAACTATTAATGCAATAGAAGTCATGCCTGATCATGTTCATGTCTTTATTTCTACCCCTCCTTTCGACGCGCCTTCAAAAATAGTTAAACTTCTCAGAGGTATATCAGCACGAGAAATTTTCAAATTATTCCCATTTTTACGTGAAGAACTGTGGGAGGGTCATTTATGGAGTCCTTCTTATTACTGTGAATTCGGGAGTTTCCTTGGTTACCTTCTATGAACATCTTTCTTAATAAGGCCCTAATGTAATTAATTTTATTGATTAAAGCAAAAAAATTGATTAGTGTCTTATAACAATGTGTTCATCACGATTCATTGGCTAAAAAATCATAAAATGGTCATCGAATATTCCTAGTTATAGAAAAAAACTGGATTCTCACGATCACGGGATATACGATATAATAATAAAGCTACATCAATCTCATTGAGATTTAAGATGCTTCATTAAGGAAATCACAGAAAAAACATAGAAATAAAAAGGTGTAATTCTTTCCTCAAGATCAATAGAAGCTTGATTCGATAAAAAAGCTTAAATCATAATAATCAAGGAGAATGGAAAAATTTGTCATTCGTGAACGAACTTTTTGAACGATTGAGAAAATCTACAACAGCGAATGATGTTCAGGAGGCCCTTGCTTCATTAGGTAGCATTCAAGACCCTGCTGAACGTGAAAGAGCAGCTCGTGAAACTGTTACCTTAATCGAAAAGTATGCAAATGAGCTCATGGAGAGAGGGCAATACAAAAATGCAGCTTACCAATTTTTCTCAGGTTCTCAGGTTATTCAAAATTTCCTATCAGATCTAAATTCTGAGAATCACTGGTTACGATTATCAGCGGATGCTTTAGCGAAAGCATCTCAAGAGCATATATCTTGGGATGATCTATTGGGTGGGGCTGCATGCATGGCAATATCCTCTTTGTTAAAGATTCAAACGGGGGACTGGAACATTGCCCAACACCTAGATGATTTTATTAAAGCTCATGACTTTTCTAGTGATCAGGCCGCTACAGCATGCTTGTATATTCCATATGATTTAGCAGGAGCCGCAAATCCAGAGAATCCAAACCCTAGTTTGCTCCAGAGAGCTTCAAATTATACCGAGAGTTATTTATTTAATACTAAACCAGCCGCTATGTTTAATGAGGGAATTAAAAGAGCAATTGAAGTAACTCGACAAAGATTGATGGATTTTGTGAAATTTCCTTCAATACGAGCTATTTATGAGTTTGATCATGACATTATTTTCGGAGAACAATTCAAGTTTAGAGTTAAGGTCGAAAATACTGGTGAGGGTCCAGCATTTGGAGTATCCGCTTACATTGAAATTCCCTCGAAACTCACGATTGTTACTGGATCAGATTCGATTTCTGTTTCTCAATTAGACACTGATGGTCGTACAGAAGCTGAATTTATGCTACTCTATCCATCTGGAGAAGGAGAAGAAGAAATAACTTTGGAAATTCCAGTTAGAGTAGATTATGAAGATATTCTTTTGAATAAAAATTCAATTTCCTTAGGATCAGCCCTTGTTGTAATTAGATCCGAAAAACAAGCACAGAAGTTCATGGATCAGTTGAAAAATATTGAAAAAAGCGTCTCAGAAGAGATGTCTCCTCTCAAGTCATTATCATCCTCGGATGTACAGCCTGTTATTATAGGTCTCAACACAATCTTATCGAATATAAATAATACAACAGAAAATAATATCCAGGAAGGAGATTTTTCAGCTGCATCCATTGGGATCAACCAACTCGAAAAAATGCAAGAGTTCATCAAACCACTTGTTGAGTTTTTACAACAATATAGTGAACAAACTCAGAAAATAATCAACGATTTTCAGGATGTAAAAGAAAACGCTGAAAAATTGGTTAAATCGTTAGATGAAATACAGAAGCAGTTATCTTCGTAAATCGTCTTCTTCCAGCATGAATTCATTTCTAGACAGATAATCCTCTAAGTAAGCTGGTAGCAGCTTGAGGAAAGAGATTAAGGCTTCGAATAAACACACGAGGTGTCAACGAATATCGGAGAAGACCGATAGCGTGGAGATCGATATCTGTATGTTTGAGAAATCCTTGCATATCAGTTTCTTTTGCAATTTCAATTATTTTGATCCAAGTTTCATCTGGGAGAGGAGTTAACATGCGGCGGAGAAGTTTCATCAAACTAAGATTGGGTTCAAAGTAGGATTTCCATAACTTTTCGTAATTTCTACATCTATTATCGCTTGAAAAATCATCCATTATTATTTTACGTGCTGTTATTCCAGCTAAACGGCCACAAAAACCACCTATATTGACTCCTCCTCCAGTTGTAGCCTTTGATTGGCCAGCAGCGTCTCCAACAACCATTAAATTAGTGTGAAACGTTCTGTTGACAGGACCAGACACAGGCACCAATCCACCGTATTGTTGAGTTTTAATAGCATTATGTATCCTTGGTTTCAAGAGTGGATGTTTTTTTAAAAATCGTGAAATGAATTCTCTTGTCTTCCTGCCAAATAATCTACTTATTGCGACCCCAATACGAGCAGACTCATCATTGATCGGTATAACCCACCCAAAAAAACCTGGAGCGTACTTTCGTCCAAAGTACAATTCTACACAATCTGTTTCAAGATTCTGAACTCCCTCAAATTCATATTGTATAGCAGGAAACAGCCAATTCTTGTCAGGAGTCGGTAGTCCTATTGAAGCAGATAATCGGGCACGGGTACCTTCTGCTGAAATCAAAATTCTAGATCTAAGAAGAGTTGATTGGTTCTTTTTCTTGATGTGAAGTTTCCAGTGATTCTTTTCAAATTGAATTTTCGCAACCCTATGTCCAAGGTAATAATCACAGCCCGCTTCCCTTGCTCGTTCTGCGAGAATAGAATCTAAGGAAACACGGTCAACTACTCCCATTGAATTCGAACCACGATCGATTTCAATCGATTTAAAATTTGGAGCAATGAATTTTGCCCTTCTAATCTTATTGTAACAAATTTTTTTTTCAATATCTCTTATCGGTAGTTTTAATTTCTGAAGGCCATTTAGAGCAATAAGTCCTGAGCAATGTACCGGTTCCCCAATTTGGGGATGTTCTTCAATGATTGAAACTGGCTTTTCTATTTCTCCCTGTTTAGCTTCCCATGCAGCGCATGACCCTGCTGGCCCTGCTCCAATTATCGTAATGTCGCTGTCGATATTCGTTTTTTTCATTAAGAGCCAATCCGAATATCATTGTTAGATTATTTTAAAGATAACTTATAAATCGGATGCCCATAATTTTTAGGAGATCTAAGTATATGAATGAGGGTGTCTCTTTTTTTTAGTAAAAACTAAGTATTCATTATTTTCATGATTCGGTTTCTGTACTCTTAATAATCAAAATAATTCTTAGAATAAAGAAATAGTGCCAGTATGATGAGCTGACACTAATTTTATTGAAAGATTAGCTATCGTCAATTTATACTTGAGTCACGTAAATGAAGTTATCGACAAAGCTGTCGTAAGAATTAAGGTCACCAAAACCAAAATCTATCCAGTATCTGTCGGAACCGAAGAGTCGGAACTGATAACGATATCTTACCCAGTAATTTATCTGCCACTGTGCAGCACTGAGCTCTGTTGCTCCAAGGGCTCCAGTTGAAAAACTAGCAAGAGTATATTCTGTTGAACCAATTAGTGCCCTAACAGAAACTGTAACACTATCAGTCGGGTTTAAAGTTGTTTGAGGACAATTCCAATTACCTTGTGTTTCAGTATAGACATCTTCTGATGTAACAGTAGCTAAAGCTACTGGATTTTGTGTGGGATTTGTTATTTCTGTTCCTCCAACAAAGACTCTAATACCAATTTGCAGTGTAGGTCCATCCTGATTGTGCCTAGGTGTTGATGCTACAGTTTGACTCGTCGTTCCTGTAGTTGAAAGTTGATAAGTCGATGTCATGTAGAGTCTTTCAATAACAGTGATCTCTGCTGGGGGGGTTTGGAAAGTGACTTTTTTAGTTGAACCAGTCTCATCTTTATTATAGACAAAGAGTTCTAAGATGATGTCTAGGTCATACATGGGATAAGGTTGGGCGGTAGAGTTCTCAAATGTCATTGTAATGCCTGCGGCACCACCTTCGGCTATAGTGTAATTATCCAATGTAAATGTAACCCATGTCTTGTTAGTATTACTTGGACTTGAATCAGACCAGACTTGGGTAGTATTGAACTGAATATCGTTGAGCATCGGGTAATCAGAAGAAAAGTCTGTGGTACTACTAAGGATTGTAAGGTTTAATTTCGTAATTTTCGCTGAAGTAGTAGATCCAGCTTTATTTAGAATTTCGACGTATAATTGTTCTCCACTAGTCCCACCTGCTGTTATTGAGTCAGGGACAACTTCTATGTTCGGATCGCCTTGTGTTATAACAGGAACATAATGAAAAGGATTTCCATTTTGTACTAAGTTCGTACTTTCATCTATAGCTCTAATATAGTAATCAAGCTGTGAGGGATTACCATCGTCCACAATCAATGAAGCGGGGATTGTACCGCTCCAAGTTGTCCATTCAGGAGTCTCAGAGTTGCTATCTACACTACTATTTCCAGATATCCTATTCATTGTTGTTGATAAAACAGTCCCACCACCTGCATCATTGTCTCTGTAGTGCAGTGTAACTGTTCCAGTACTCCCTGGATCAGCACCAAAGGTTGGATCCTCATCGAAAATCCGACAAACCACTGTTAAATCAACATCTTCAGTTGCAGACGTGAATTCAGTATGATCAATCATTGGCGATAAAGTATCTGGAATGTTAATATGATTTGGAAAAGTTACAGTACCGTCATTTGCCACTTGACCACTAAACCTGTCTGTAGCATTAAAGAAATAGTCTAAGCCATGAATTGAAATATCTGTACTCCAAATTAACCAAGAATATCCATTTCCTGAGACAGATGGTGAAAGAGACACCCAAGATGTATTCTTTCCCCCATAGTCATCAGTTTGACGGTAATATAACTTCACTTTGCTTTCATTGACTTGATCTTTATCAGTTATAATTGCTGAAATATTGATAAACGTATCATCCCAGTTAGCAGTTGTGATGGTTGTGTGTGAAATATCTGGTTTGACATGATCATCCACAGGTAATATCTTAAGATTTGTTGATGTATCAGCGATATTTCCATCGAAATCATCTGAGGAAACATAACATTCAATTCCGTTTTCTAACGCAGTAGAATCGACAAAGCTAGATGGGATGTTTGTTGTCCAGTTGTTTGTTGTCCCAAATTTGTTCATAGCTATTGCGTCATAAGTATCTACTGAACCATTTATACGATAGTAAAGGTATGCTGAATCAGTTATTGATGCACCTGCTTGTTCAGTTCCAGTGTCAACAATTTCCACAGTGAATGAGACACTTTGCCCTACCTCTGCAGTCTGATTATTCGGATATGGATCTGTTAACCATAATCCCCCAATTGTTGGAGGGGTGTAATCATTGTCAATTTTAATTTGAATTGGTGTACCTGGGTAAGTACTTGCAGATAAACCTGCATAATCATAAACTGTCATTCTCAAATAATACGAGTCATTATCTAGACCTTCAGTAGTATCATTAAATGTGTTCCACTGCCAACTCCATAAAGATGATGTTATAGTTTTACTCTGTATTATCGTAGAAAAAGCTGAATCAGTTGAAACTTCATAAGTCACATTTTTAATAGCTGAGTTATCAGACACAGAAGTTGGGGAAATAGTTTGCGTTCTTCGAACATAATTCAGTGTTCCTGTAAAAGAAATATCAGGACGATCTTTAGCTAGCTGTAAAGTGGTTTCTTCGATGTCAGAAGAGGAATCTAATGTTCTTCCTTCTTTTGTATCAACGACTATTTTATACAACATACTGTTATCATAATTCCCCTCTGGAATAGGGAACCTAATTGTTAGCTCATCTTGATTTACAGGATTTATTTCCCTAGTATTACTAGTGGTAATATCCTGAAGACTAACAGCATTAATGATTTCTGTCCAAGGGCCGCTTACACTAGTAGAATTATACATTTTAATAGAAGTTACTTCCGAATCTGCTGTGCCTGAATTATAAAGGCTTACTGTTCCCTTACCGTAACCTACTCCTTCATCTGCAGCAGTAGTATATTCGTCATCGTATTCTAAATATGCATCTTGCATCTCAAGATCGGGTTTAGGTGTTAAGATTGGAATAACTACAAGAAAGATCAAAGCACTTGCAGCAACAGCAAGTCCAATTAATAAAATAACTGAAATTACAGGGGAAATTGCACGCTTTTTTTTTCTTAACAGAGTGAATAATTTCAAAAGTATTTATCTCCAAATAATTCTTTTTAATATTAGTCTAACTGTATTCACAAGATTCTTTAATAGTTAAATCTTGGAATATTTTTTAGTTTGAATGTTTTATATTTACTCGATATAAAAGAATTTTGAAACACCATTTTTAGGGTAATTGTTTCCAAAGCCTCCCAAATTTCAATCTTAGATATTTTTAAGTGAGAAGAGTTTTTTTCTACATTATCCTTGGCAGAAATGATTTGAATTAATATTAATCTCCTTTAAAGTAAAGTATATTCTTTTGACATTTGAAGGAATTGTCTACTTTGCATGGTCAGGTCACATCACTCCTTGAAATTTATCGTACAGCAGCAACAGCTCATCCGAATGAACTTAGTCGAGAATTGTGGGGAGAAATCCCCTCTTCTTATCGAATATTGAAAAAAATGATAGAAAAACGACAAAAAACTATTAATTTCACTTCTTACGGAGATAATATAGAAATATTGCGACAAATTGCTACTGACCGACATCGAAAACTAGGTACCTTTACTAGACAGGTAAGAGAGGCTCTTGAGCGTCTGGATCATGGCTTTATAGATTTAGGTCATCAACCTCTCTTATTTGGTGGACCATTATTTCTAATTAACAAGGTTTCTTTAGCAGAATGGGTGGGAAATTTATTAGGTATAGGAACTTTTTTCTTCATTGGTGATCATGATTCTATTCAAAACGAATTAACTATAGCCCGTTTTCCTCAAGCAAATTCCCCTTCTGGATTGGTTATTACACCACAGTCGTGGGGAGTGCCTGAAGGAACTCCAATGCATAATGTACCATTGCCAGATAGCGAGTGGCTCCAGGAGATTAGAATTAAAATCCAAGATAATTTACGATTACTAATGAAGACTGCAAAAGTACGTCTAGAATATAAGCAATTACTGTTAGAACGGTTTAATTCGTGGTTTGATCTAATATATGATAAATTTATCAATTCAAAAGATTTTTCCTTTTGGACACAACAAATTTGGACTCAGCTCTTTAACGTTCGAAATGAATTAAGGCTCTTTATCAGTTCCTTAAGTGATCCACAATATAGACAGATTGTTTTACCAGCTTTTGAGTTTTTACTTGCAGAAAACAACCGATCTCGCTATATACAGACATTAAACAAGACATATGATCTCCTCACATCTCAAAACCTTCAACCAGGGCTTCCATATCGTGAAGATGG
>JAEOTC010000202.1 GCA_016840035.1 Candidatus Hodarchaeota archaeon
CTGAAAAAACACTAGAATATTGGGAAAATGAAAATAATTGTGCTAGAAGTACTGCTTGCGGTATTCTCTCATATTTTGGTAATGAACCGTTGTGTGATCCTTTTCATAAAGCCATGCTTCCAATGGGGGGTGGGGTTGGTGAAGGATCAACATGTGGTGCTGTTATTGGTTCTCTAAGTGCTATTAGTTTAATACTTGCCGAGAAAGGTTTAAGCGACGAAGAAATTAAGGAGAGAACTGGTTTATGGAAAAGTAACATTAAAGAAAAATTTGGTACACTAAAGTGCTTTGATTTAATGGCTGAATTTATTGAGAATGAAGGTGAAATAGATTTTGAAATGCCTGGAAGGCGGGAAAAATGTACAGACGTTGTAATCTCGGCTGTTAATACAGCAGAACAAATCATAGATACAACAAAGGAAGGTGGATCTAATTAAGACGGGGGAGGTTCTAAGACTACACCTGTTACGCGAAGATAAGTGAGATTCTCAACGAAGTACTTCTGAATCTCATTTGAAAAAGATGCTAATGGAGCAATTTCAACACCTTTCTCAAGTTTCGATATCATTGATTGGACTGCTTTTAAGTGACGAGTATTTAAAAAGAATCCTTTATTCACAAGTGTAAGTACTTGTTCGCTGAACTCTTGCTCTAACAACGAGTTTGGAACGTTTTCACACATTTTAATAAAAGCAGCGACAATAATTTGGTATGATTCGTTCGCATCAACCAAAAAAGGGACTAAATTATTTGGATCGAACTTGGTTTGAGCTTCATCAAAACCTTTCTTTGACTGAATTATTTGTTTATAGACTTCTTCTGTTAAATTAGGAGGGAGTCGTTCATTATCAGAATCCACGAGAGGCGAATGCGTACTGATAACCTGATGAATAGACTCTAATGCCTTTAGAAATGATTGAAGGTTCTCCTTGATTTCTTTTTGTTGTTTAATTTGATTTTTGATTTTATTAAGCCGAAGTTCTTCATTTTGGATTTTTTTGCTGACACTTTTCGTTTTTGCTTGTTTTTCTTCAGTTTTAGCAATCTTTTTTTCCAGTTCTTCTTGTTTCTGCGTTAGTACTTCGATTTTTGAATCGATTATACTACTTTCAGTTCTCAATTGAGTGAGTTGTTGTTCTAAAGGATCAATCTCTGCCTTTAACTTAGTGACTTCATCTTCTATTTGCGTTTTTGTTTGTATTAGGTTTGTAATATCAATTGGGTCTGCAGTGTCTTTCGATTCTTTTGCAGATATACTTTCTTGAAGAGTAGCTAATTGTTCGGATAATGTTGTTTCTTCAGTGGTTAATTCAGCAATTCTACGGGATAAATCTGCCTTTAATTGAATATGAGATGCTGTCTCTTGCTTCAAACGTTCTTCTAGGTCAATAATTTCATTAATATGCGATGACACAATAGCCTCATCCTTATTGGTGTATTTTCTCACGTATTTCTTCGATCTCGTTATGTATTGAATCACGTTCTTCTTGGGCAGATTGTATTTCTCGCGCCACTCGTTTTAATTCTAACAGCTCAGCATCTTCACTATCATTAGAAAGTTCATCAAATTGAGAATATAAACGCTCAATTTCATGTTGAAGTCGCTCCTCCAATACTTTTTGTCGTTCAATATGGTTTGTTGTCTCTGTAATAGTTCTTTCAATATCCAACTTCTTCGCTTGAAGACTAGAGAGAGATTCTCGTTGCTTTTGTATCAATTTCGTTAATTCTGCAGGATTTTGTACTTGGTCGTCAAAGTTTTGTTTGGCGACTTGAGGATGTGCTGCAAGAAAATCATCAATCTTTTTTTGGAGATTATTTACAATTTCTGACTTGGAATCTAATTTCCGTTGTAATAATCCCCGAATTCTACGATTTTTTGCGATTTTTTGATCATAACCAGCCTTTTTTTGTTGATAGAGTTTTTCGAGTTCTTCATCAGATAGCTGATTTAATTTGTCTCTTGTTAGCAATAGCATTCCCTTTTAGATTATACTAGGTGTGTTTTTTCTTCCAGTCTATTAATTCTTTTTCCATTTCCAGTTCTTTTTAAGATTTCTGAAATGAAAACTATTCTATCATTGAAACAATGTTGTAGGAAATTTTTGAGCTTTAGCAGAAGAAAGGAATTAACAATTAAAAAGTGAAATATTCAAGTAATTAATGTAAAATCACCTATCAAAGGAAGCTCTGCATTAAACTGAGATGCAATGAGACCAAGGAAATTATAATGCTTTCGTACTCTCTAATGAAAAACATATAGTCATTCCTCGAAATTTCACTATACTTACGTCGGATTACATAATAAAAACAGCGTGTTACGAATGAATAATGAAATAATCTTTTTCCATTCCCGAATTTGCCGTCGATGTGTCCGTGTTCGGCGATTACTAAATAAAATCCAGGAAGAACATCCCGATCTTGTTCTAAAGAAGACCGAATCATTGACTAGAGTTCTCAGGCGTAAAGTATATACCCTTCCTGCCGTTAAAATTAACGATATTTTTATTTATGGAAAGGAAATAACAGAGGATCGGATATTGAGAGAACTAGGCTTATCATGATCCTTAAGACTGTTCTATTAGTTGATCTATTAGAAGCAGAAGTTTATTGAGCTTAGATTTTCTGGTTGGAGGCATTATAACAGCAGGAGACACCCATTTACTATTGATGTGGTCCACCCCCAATAGCTGAAATTCCTTGCTATTTAAAATAAATGTAACTTAATTCGAAAAATGTATTCAATCAATCGTTTTTAAGATAATTATTTCTAGATCCACAGCACGCTGGTCTTCATTTGCTATTTTTCCAATTTTCAACGACTTCATTTGCCTCTTTAGCATATTCCAACTTTTTAGCATTAAGTTGAGGATCATGTTCTTCCTCAAAAAACTCAAAATAAGAACAATCGCGGCACTTAGCATATAAAAGTAGTTTAGGTATTGTCTGTGGTACCCTCACGAGATTACAGTGACTAATTGAGCCCACAAATGTACTAAAAGATTTCACATCTACATTGAAGAATTCTAGTGTGTCAATGTAATTGAAGTCAATTTGTGTATTGGTATCTGATAGATCTAAAAGGTCTTCATTGGTAATTGCCAGCTGTTCCTGACGATTGATTGAAATTTTCGATTTTATGTTCAGCAGTTTACTTAAACTCTTTGCAGAGAAGTCAGGAAATACTCCATCAAATCTAGAGATGAAATCTTCCATTAAAAATGTAAGAACTTCACCTGGAGAATAGTTTAATTTCTTCGATAAATAATAGAAGTCATTGTAAAGTAATTCATCGACCTCTTGTAATAAGAGGTTTAATGATCGCTCGTCCGTGTGAGTTTTCTGAATACGACTTTTTTCTGCCTCTTTAAGTGCATTAAATTCATCAATCATTATCTCTCTTTCAAACAGGATTTGGTCAAGCAGGGAGTGCATTTCCTCGTAAGTGATTTTTTTCTTTAGAAAATTAGTACGATATTCTTCTATTTCCTTAGAGAGAAGTGTTTTTAATTGGATTGGGTTAATGGCTTTAACACTCATTAGATCACGACCATTAATTCAAGAAACCTCGCTTAATCTTTGGATGACGTGTTCTTAGATGAATCTCCTTCTCCTTCTACATCATAGATCTCTATTTTCTCACAAAAATCAACTTTTGAGTATAAAATGAGTTTGGGAAAGATGGATGGCATTCTAACAGTATCACAATGACTTACATTCCTAACATAGCGATCAAAAACATCACGAGTCACATCAGGAAGGAAAGTTAGCCTATCAATATGTGAGAATGCAATTCTTGCATTTGCTTCCTCAAGATCAGCCCTTCCAACTTCAAGTCGGCCATAATGAGAAATCGATACTCTCTCAAGTTTAAAATTGTTGAATGTAGTTCGAGCTCGTAGGCCTGGAAGATGATCTATAGTTTCATCTAGATCTCTGACAATGTCGCTCATCATTTTGGAAATAGCGTCACCTAAGTTCATGTCTAGATTTCTTATCTTACGTGAAAAATGGTCATAGGTGTCAGTATCAATACCACGAATAGTAACATTCTTTAATTTAGTTTTCTTTTCTTCCCAATCTTCATGATCGGATTTTAATCCTTGTTTGACGTTTTCAGGATCTTTTTCCTGATCTTTTTTTGTTTCATGTTCATTCATCGGATATACCTACTTATTTTAGTTTTTGATGAAGCTTGCATTATATGCAACTCATGTATGACATGTATGATTTTGACTTTATAAAGTTATCTTCTAGAATATTGCACAAAACATAAAAAACCTGGACATTGGGGGAAGTTTTTTTAAGTAAGCTAAACATGCATGACAAAGCGCGTTGCAATTAAAACTGATAAGATAACTTTTCAAGGTTATTTGTTAGCATAAATAACTTTAAAAACATGTTAACAAATCTAACTTATTAGACAAATAGTACAAACAAACGGTTTATTTCTGTCTAAAAGCAAAGAAATTGTGAAAAATTATGTTTGAAGATTTTAATGATGAAAATTCAGAAGATTTCAATGAAAAAAATCCGATAAAAGACATAGATGATGGAACAGTAAGAATACGGCCACCCTCACCTCCAACTCCCCCAACTCCTCCACCACCACCAAAAGTCATTGGAATTAGGGGATTAGATCAACATTTCTACAATAAAATCGGTGTTGAAGCCAAAAAGCTCAATATTAGGGTTTCAGATCTAATAAATGATATTTTTCGTCAGTATTTCGACAAAAAAGGAGGGGAAGAAGATATTATTCGAGGACTAGATACACTAAACATTAGTAGTGATGATTTGGCAGAGTTAGGTTTAACCAGTTTTAGGAATATTGAGATCCTCTTATTCGGGCAAGATATCACAATCGAGGCTTTTAAAAAAGTCAAAGAACTTAGAAATATAAACAAGATTTTTGTCCCCCCTCACCTGTATATACCTCTTTTAAAAAAAATAGAAAAATGTGGTAAAATCGAAAAATACCGTGGTGAGGCCCCATCTAATTTTATTCATAAGGAATTTCATTCAGATATTACTCTTCCACGTGATTTTTTTCAGTATTTTATTGAAAATGATGAAAAAGTTATTCTAATTTCCAATTGTGATTTAGAAGTAGAAGATGATGTTACTTTAAAAGAATGGGAGGTAGCGGTACACTCTCTCACTTGTCATGGTGACATTAAAGCTCCATTGGAGTTAAGAGGTTGGATTTACACTCGAGCGGAGGCTTACAGTGATGTCGATTTTTATTGATAATCTCGAACAACAATTACAAGAGGATAATATTAATGGAAGAAACTGGCAATAATGGTTGGATCCGAGAGAAACTGGTTAATCCTAAACAATTTGTATCTGAAATTTCGTTAAAAGTAAAGCAAGGAACTATCCAAACAATAGAAATTCAACCTAATTTTTATTTTAAAAATAAGTATCAACAGATACTTGGCTGGATATCTGATGATGAGAGTGACGATCAATTATTCGTCGGAGTCACAGACAAAGAATCATGGATCTTTGCTATTTGTGATGATTCTTGAAAATGAAAAAAAGTGTACTTTCTCTGTCATAACCTGCCAAATAGTCTAAAGATAAAATTTTCTAAGTTATCAGAGACACTGGATAAGTTTAAAGCGAATTCTTCACAATACGGGCAATAATCATCAAGAATCGCCTTATGTTCTTCGAAATCCCAGATAACTGGGTAAAATTTACATCCTTCGGGTCGAATTTCATATATTGAACATAAACCATTCTCATTTAGAAAAAAACATTGAAATTCGTGTGACTTGTGCTTATTCTGAAGCATTAAATAGCCATTTTTATTCCGAATGGCAAATTCTTTTGGTAAGGTTAATGTTGCACGCACGATTCGCTTAATATCTTTCTTTGTTAGAAGCATTTCAGTTTCTACACAGCAGTGGTGGCATGTGTTTTTCTGACAAATTTGGCCAAAATCACATTTTTTTGCCATTATTGAATTTCCTCAAGTACTAACATTAAGGCATTGTTAAATATATTTCTTACAAAAGGAATAATGAAAATCAAGGGCATCTTTGACATTTAATATTCCCAAATGTACGTAATACTTCCTCCTCCTTCCTTGAATCCACTTTTTTGATAAAGATCGAGTCCTCGGGTGTTAAAAACATCAGTATATAGTGTCATCGTCTTGTTTCCTTGTTGAACTACTCTTTTCATTGTATGTGTAAGAAGTAATTTTGCTAATCCTCTTTTTCCATAATCAGGATGAATGCATATACAATTTAGATGACGATTCATTTTACCAAAGATTGGGATGACGAATGTAAAACCAATTAGTTCTCGTCCTTTGAACAGAGCGAGAGAAGCATCTTCATTTAAGGTTCTTAAATCGAGCAAAGAATTAAAATAATTCCGCTTTTCTTCTTCATTTTGTTGAGAAAAGAAACGAGATTGACCAGCGTTGAATGCGTCATAATAGCATTTGTAGATGTCTTTTTGATCCCCATTCTTAAGTTGTTTGATCTTGAAACCTTTAGGAGTCATAGTTCGGCTTATTTTCTGTTTTGTGAGATCACATTTCATACAAAAATACTTTTTTTGGAAACCAAAAGATTCGTATAATGTTAGATACTCTTTATTCTTATACTCTTGGACTTCAATTGGAATGGTGAGGTCAATTTTATTGAATCCATTCTCTTTAGTCCAGTTGATAGCTTCCCCTATAAGCTTAGAGCCAATTTTTTGAAAATCTATATCTGGTGAAACAATAGGATGTCCATTTAGAATTGATCCAGGATTCAGCTCAACTGTTGTGTCATTCAAGATGTAGAGCATCAACCAGCCAACCAAATTTCCTTTTAAACGTGTTTCAATGATAAAAGCAGGATTCTTCTCAAGATCCTCTCGTAATTCTTCTAACTTTGAGATAATTGGGCTTATCTTCCCCATATACTCGGATCTTAAGGTACTTATTAACGTTGCAATTTCTAAAAGTTCCACATTATCCCATCTTCTTACAGAAAATTCTAATTTCAAATTTCTACACTTCACAACGGTTTTGTCTTTTTTCAAGATATCTGAAAGGATTTCTCATATTGTGAGGTGATTTCTCATGAGTATCATTGTAATTTGACAATAAAAAACCTTATAGAAGAATTTAGTCATCAATCTATTAATATAAGGAAAGTGGCAATAAAAAGAATACACAAAAAAGAAAATTATCGAGGGTACGAAGACCAACCTAGCATGAACTAATGCAAAATTCTGATCGTGAACAACTTTTATCCAAATATGTTTCAACGATTTCTTCTAGTTTGGCAAGGTTTTTTTTCAATAGAGTAAAAATTCGTACTAACTGTTGTTTTAAAGCCTCTATTGCTCTAGGATCGCTTACAAAATCAACAAGCTCAAAAAAATTATCAATTTTTTCAAGTAATTGCTTTTCAGTAATTTGGAAAAGTAATTTTTCAATGGATCTTTTTATTTCATGTTTTGAATCCTTTATCCAAGGATAATAAAGACACAGTTCACTACCATGAATGTGATTTGAAAAGCTATATTCAAAATCTATAGCCCAAAGGTTTCCTTTCTGAGAAGCAAGATAATTTCCCCCGTGTCGGTCTAAAGCTCCAATCCAAGCCTCAAAGACAAGTAGATCAATTAAATCAGTCTTATTGATTGTTTTAGGCAGATTATTAAGGAAAGAAGGTAAGCCGTTGACATCCTCAATCCATTCTTGGATTAAACCAATTGAATAGCCTTTTCTTGCAACAATTGATCTTGGTACACGTATCCCAAGCTGGGAAGCTAGATAGGAAGCAATATACTCTCGAACTAAAGAATTTAAACGTAATTTCTTCCATAACCAGAAAGATTGATCTTTATCAATGAAAATTGTTGCCTGTTCCTCAAAATTAGAACCCCGAATCTTCTTAGAAATTGAGCTCTGGAGTTCTACCTCGGATTCTGTCGGTTGTATTGGATAGAGCTCTATCTCTAAAGGATCGGGAATGTTCATTTGATTTCACCACAAATACCAATAATTGGTGAAAAGGACTCAATCTCTGCCTTTGGGTCACAATTCTCACGTCTTTCGCTAATTAAGGAGACAGTTAAGAATATAGAGGGAAGATTAACTCCATATTTTCCATGTAATCATTTTTTGAATTAGATTTTTGATTCTTTTCTAGCGAATCCATCCACATGATCATGTATGTATTTCGAATTGAAATTACTCAACACATGTAATATCTCGAAAAGTACTAAGTTACTCATCAAAATATAATTACTTTTTGACTAAAAATAGAATTGCTGCTATTGTTTATTAGAAAAAATACGGGGTTTTTCTTCTTTTGTATCTGGTTGTTGTTCGAACGACTTAATCGCTTCTTCAAGATCAATTAATTTTTTCTTAAGGGTTTCAAATCCTCGCATAAACCTCATAGAAAGGCCTAATACAAAACTAGCGAACAACATTTCGGATCCGCCAATATGAGTATTCAACTCGTACCCTAATTGCATTTTGATAAATGAGAGTGCTTGTCGTCCTTCTAATGTA
>JAEOTC010000203.1 GCA_016840035.1 Candidatus Hodarchaeota archaeon
ACCGGAAGCTGTTTTAATTGCAGGTGATCTTCAGGATTATATGTGGAATGATGGTAAAGATGAGGATTCAGTTTCTTCAGTCAAGAAAAGTATTGAGTCTGATCCAGTGCTGACCAAATTAAATGATGCCGATCCACCAGTCTATTTCGTATGGGGGAATACCGACATTATGGATTGTGAAAAGGAAACGCTTGAAACACCTCTAACAGATGAAGTTCGAGACTGGTTTACTGGAACGTTTTCAAATTTTCAAGATTGTCATCAACAAACCAAAAATATGGCTGATTTCACTGTTCTAGGTTATCAAGATGCGAATAAGACCGATATTTTTTCCTCGGGGAAATGCTGGGAAGAACCAGCTATTCATCATGATATAAGACCTATGATTGAAAATTTATCAAGTGAACAACGTAAACAATTGATTTTACTCACACATACCCCTCCACGTGGTATCCTCGATTTTTCTTCTCTAGGATCCCGTCATATTGGCTCATTTTATCTTCGTGAAATTATTGATGATTTTCAACCTAAAGTGTCAGTATTTGGGCATGTACACTATTTAGGTGGGTATACTAAGTATTGTGGGAGAACACAATGTATCAATGTCAGCTCTTTTGGTCTAGCCGTTTCACATGAGATCTTATTTGGACAATCTGCATTTGAGATTCAACTTGATTCCCAAAAAGAGGATATTTCCACTTCTATGATTGTTCCGTATTATTGGGAAGGGAAAAGAAAACGGGCTTTTGTTGAATACCGTAGCTGTCAGGGATGTAAGAGGTATGCCCCATTTGCGCGCAGACAGTTTAAATATTGTCGAATCTGTCTGGGATCACGACGAATCCAGAATCAAGAAGCCGTTGCCAAAACGTAAAAAGAAAAATCCTTCCACTTTACCGTGCGGAAAGGATCTTTGAAAGAAATCTTTTCAGTCGTTCATTTGGAGGATTTACTAGAGTATCAGGACCGCCTTCATATAGGATTTCCGCTTCATCCATGAAGACAATTCGATTTGCTACTTCCCGAGCAAAAGGAATTTCATGACTTACAACAACAAGAGTATATTTATAATCAGTAACAAGTCTCTTCATTACTTCTAGTACTTCCCCTGTCAGCTCTGGGTCTAAAGCCGAAGTAGGTTCATCAAAAAAAATTAATTTCGGTCTCATGGCCAATACACGGGCTATCGCCACCCGTTGTTGTTGTCCTCCCGATAACTCACCAGGATAGCTATCAATTTTATCTGAAAGATTCACAGTTTCAAGTACATTTGTTATACGTGCTTCAATTTCTTCATTTGGAAGATTTAATACTTTCTTAAGAGCTAAATGAAGATTATTTTTGACAGTAAGGTGCATGAAAAGATTGAATTGTTGAAAAACCATACCGATATTTTGTCGTACCTGATCAATGTTGATGTCTACTGGAGATTCGCTATTAAATATGGTTTCCCCATCAAAGTGAACTGATCCCTCTGTGGGCGCTATCAACAAATTCATGCATCGCAAAAGGGTAGATTTCCCACTACCTGAACTCCCAATTACAGCTACAACTTCTCCAGGCATTATTTTGAGATTTATATTATTAAGAGCTACAAGTTCCCCTCCACGAGTTTTAAAAACCTTTTTTAATCCTTTAACCTCAATCAAAGGTTTTTTATTTGATTCAATCATGGTGCATCCCTAATCCAGGTATTCGTAACCGTTTTTCTATTCTCTTTGTTAGTTTAGCCATACTAAAAGTCATCACGAAGTAAAACATTGCAGCAAGTAAATATAGCTCAAATGCAATAAAATATCGGGAGGATAAATTCTGAGTTTTTCTAGTAAGCTCAAATGCACTGACTACTGATGCTAAGGAACTATTTAAGACAATATTGATGCCTTCATTTGTAAATGGTGGGATAATAATTCTCAGTGCTTGTGGAAGAATTACATGTAACATAGTTTGTTGAGATGTCATTCCTAATGCTCTTGCAGCCTCTCCCTGACCTGTTGGAATAGCCAAAATTCCTCCACGAATGATTTCTGCTTGATAAGCGGCTGTGTTCAAGGATAGTCCCAAAATGGCAGCTTCCATTTCATAAATGACGAAATGTATTCCCATCCCTTGAAGTAAATCTGGAAGCCCAAAATAGATCAAGAACAATTGTACGATTAGAGGAGTGCTACGAAAAAAGTCAATATAGGCTTGAGCTACCCACTTCAATCCCCAAACTCTTCCTGGTTGGACTAAAACGACTGCTAGGAATATAGCAATCCAAAAGCCAAAGAAAATCGAAATTAAAGATAATTGAAGGGTTACAATTGCTGCATCAGCTAATGCTCTCATAATAATTAACTCTCTAACTGCATCCCCTTCTATCACTTCGAAAGGAATTGTAAATTCAATACCTGAAAAAAATGACAAAACAGGAATGTTTTCTAAGGCTGAGAAAAGTGGATTCAACAATGAAAGGAAAGTAAAAATCTGATTGAGTATCCATATAAATGGATCGAAATAGTAGGCTCTATTATCCTCAAATATATAAAAGGAAATAATTCCAAATCTCTCAAGAAGAACATAGAGAAATCCAAGTAAACATATTCCAAGAAATATGCCTAATAACCACCAACCCCAATTATTACGATTCGGTTTTAATGAATATAAGCTATTTATCTGTAGTTTTGTAGCCATTATAACACCTACTAGTCTTAAATTGTCTTTTTTCTTGAGAAAAGTTCTAGTTTTTAAATTTGTTCTTGAATGACAAGGAAAAATTTTGTAGAATAAAATAGAATAAGGTTCGAGAAAAAAAAAGGGAAAGTAGAGGATAAGTAGGCTATTTTCTACTTATTTTCTGACTTTTCTTAGAAGAGGAATAGTGACAATAACCAGCAGAACAGTTAATATTTCGAAACCAGGTGCTGCTTTAGGTTGCCAGCTATATGGGATTACTGCGTCTCTTACGCTACCAGTGTATGTGTACACTTCCGTACCTATCTCAAAGAAAGCGTCAACACCCATCCATTTATAGTAAATGGTATTGTACATATCTGTAGGTACAGGGTGACTGAGATTAGTTCCAAGAAGTGCCTCAATTCCTTCGTTTAAGGCTAACCGTAAATCATCATCCCCATCTCTGCATGCAAATCCAAAATCTTCAGGGGAAAAGTGCTCTTCAACAACTGTGTCACCTTGTACAGCATCCTGTTCAAGAACCGCCAAGTCTCCTAATACACAATCTACTTGACCATTTTTCAATGCCGCAATTGCAAGTAGAATTGTAGTATAAGTTTTGAGTTCAACTTTATCTGGATCTAATTCATCTTCGACATACCAGTGACTTGTAGTACCAGCTTGTACGCCAATGACTACCCCAGTTTGATTCAAATCTTCTGTTGTAGTAATATTTTTGGGATTATCTGTTGTAACAAGGATTGCTTGAGTGGATTTATAGTACCAGCGTGTGAAGTCTACTTCTACCTCTCTTTCAGCATTTATAGTCATTGCTGAGATAATGATATCAAATTTCTCATCTTTGAGATTCTGAATGATTGGATCCCAGGCAGATTCTTTAAATTTCACTTTTACGTCAAGTGTTTCATTAGCAATTACATGGATAATATCGACATCAAAGCCTTCTGGTAATCCTGTTTCCTCATTCATGTTCTCAAATGGGGGATAGGTTGTATCAGAACCGACAATGATATAACCACGATCTTTTATCTCTTTTAATGTCCCAGTGGGTTCAGCTGCACTCGTAATGGGTGAGTTTCCCACTAAGGCAAAGATACTCAGCAATAATGCCGAGATTATTAATAAATTCCGTCTTTTCATTCGGTTTACCAACTTTAGTTTCTTTTCTTGTTAAATCATTACATTTCTACGAAGTGTAAGACTCGATATTTCTCAGTGATAACGTTGATTAAAAGGTTTACTAAGTAGGGGAAAAGTCAGAAAACTTAAGGAAATTGACTTATGTCAAAAAAATCCCTCTGATTTCAAAATATAAGGCCAAATAGTGAAGAGAAATCTTTTGAAATATTGTTTTTGCTTTAGCTGAACTGTAC
>JAEOTC010000037.1 GCA_016840035.1 Candidatus Hodarchaeota archaeon
GGAGTCAAAGGAAATACCCAAACTGTTACGGATTATTATTTTTCTGTACCAGAAGAAATAGTAGAAGTGAGTATCAATGTTGATGGATCGGTTGACATAGAATATTGGATTACATTTACTGTAGAAGCAGGGGGACAACCTATTGACATCGTAGATATCGGCTTTCCGAATAAACACTATGATTTAGGAAGTGTAACCGCAGAGGTGAATGGACATCCTATTACAAACATAAAAAAATCAGAAGTGATTAGTATTGGAGTGGAAATCCATCTTGGCCAATACACGATTTATAATACAGGAGTATTACATGTTAAGGGCAATCAACCGTATATGATATTTGAGGATACCGAAGAAGAAGAGATGGCAAGTGTAGAATTTGGCAATACGTGGTGGAATTCCAGATTTACGACAGAAACAACAAATCTAACGACGAGAATAATCTTTCCCACAACAGTAGACAATACCACCTATACCAAATACCACCATTCTCACGCACCTGATCAAGTATATCTTTTGGGAAATGGGCGGAAAGTATTCGAATGGAATGAACCAACCGCTTCTCCCTCAATACAATATCAATATGGAGTTTCATTTCCAAAAGAAGGAGTAAAATGGTACACGAGTATCCCACCCACAATGGAGGAGGTACTAATGACAGTAGCATTCGTGGGATTGATTATAGTAGTAATTATGGTTGCTAGCTTAGTTTACATGCGGAAGCGTCGGCGGATGATGGATTATATACCGCCATTTGTCTCAGTGCCTACTGCAGGACCAATAACTAATCTTCGGAGAGAAGAAGTCGCTATTGTCTTAGAAAAGCCTGTGAATGTCACCATCTCAATGATTCTTTTATCACTAATAAAAAAAGATCTCCTTCGACAGTTATCCCCAGATGATCCGTTTCCTACACCTGTGGAGACAACATCAAAAAAATATCTCCGAAAATATGAGCGAATAGTGTTGAATTCCATTCGTACAGATTTAACAATTGATGAAGATATGATGGTGAAAGCAATATCCAGTTTGGTCAAAACAACGCAACGACGATTACGCGGGTATTCGTATGAAAGAACAGTAGAATATTATGAGAGGTTAATACAAGATTCTGTTGCTACAATCAAGTCAGAACCCGATCCACAAAATATCCCCAAAAAAGCGTGGTTTTGGGCAATTTTAGATGAAGAATTTCTTACAGATCTAGAAGTCCAAATCCTAGCACGGGAAGAATACTACGGTTATTATCCGTGGTATTACCATTATGGATACCATAGATGGTACTGGATCCCCCATGGAAGAGGATTCACAAGTCGAGTGACACGTGTAAGTCATCCACTTCCTGTAAGTAGTGGAGGAAGTTCAAGAGGAGGCGGAGGATGCGCATGTGCCTGTGCAGGCTGTGCTTGCGCGTGTGCCGGAGGTGGACGATGAATGAACCCAAATGATGAACCAACACTCATACATCAACGAGAAGGCGAAGATGAAGACATCCGATTACATCTACGTAGACAAGGGGATAGTGGCCTCCTAATAATTAATGCATCAAGAATATTGAATCTCAATTCCACCGCTACCTTTTTTGTGGAAAGAATTCTGAAAGGAAAAGCGGATGCTACAATAATTAAAGAGCTTAAAAGTCAGTACCGAGTAAGTGAGCAGCAAGCAACAACAGATCTACAATCCTTGAAAGAAATGATCCAGACACTCTCAACAACGGATGATATCTGTCCAATCCATTCCTTACAAGTGGAAGAATCTAATCTGACAGAGCTGAATCTAACAGCTCCTTTACGGATGGATTTAGCAATCACTTATCGTTGTAATAACAAATGTGAGCACTGTTATAATCAACCAAATTCACCAAATGCAAGCGAATTAGATATTACTCAATGGAAAACGATCTTAGAAAAACTGTGGGAAATCTCTATCCCCCATGTAACATTCACAGGGGGAGAACCAACATTACGCTCGGATTTACTTGATATGATTGACCATGCAGAGAATATCGGAATCGTTACAGGATTGGTAACAAATGGTCGAAATCTAAAGGATATCACTTATGTGGACAAACTAGTAAATTACGGACTAGATCATTTTCAAATAACATTAGAAAGCGTAGATGAAAGAATTCATAACCAAATGGTCGGAAATGATCAGGCGTGGGGTGAAACAGTCGCTGGAATTAAAAATGCCATAGATACCCCAATTTATACATTAACAAATACTACGTTGACTCGACTGAATGCACCAAAAATCGAAGAGACGGTGGAATTCCTAGCGAGTCTGGGAGTAGACCAATTTGCCTGTAATTCAATAATATATGCAGGAAAAGGGGAAAATGTATCCAATATGGCATTTACAGAGAAAGAACTGCTCCCCATCATAGAGACAATACAGGATGCGGCAGATGCATATGATCTACAATTCATATGGTATACACCGACCCGATACTGTGAACTGGATCCGAATAACTTGGGATTAGGGGTGAAACGCTGTTCAGCGTCCCATTTAGCAATGGCAATCGAACCAAATGGAACGGTTATACCCTGTCAGAGCTACTACCAAGGATTAGGTAATATCCTCAATGATAGCTGGGAAAGTATATGGAATAATCCGATATCTAAAGACCTACGCACCCATAGAAATGTCCCAGACGAATGCAGAGATTGTAATCAACTAGACCTTTGTGGGGGTGGCTGTCCTTTGAGTTTCTATCGGGAAGAATACATTTGTCCCGAAAGCCAAGTAAATGATTAACCTTGAACGACCAAATTAATACAATCGAAGCAGCACAGTATTTCAATAAGCTCTATGAGGAGCAGCTGACATGGACAGGAGCCACTAGAAAACGACTCTACCGAAAAATGAATTTGTTTCATATGAAACAGATCCTTGAAGTAGGATCAGGAACTGGTGCAGTTTTACGAGAAATTCAGACAATAAATCCACGAGCCACAGTAGTGGGGATTGATTGGAATTTAATTGCATTAAAGTATTCCAAAGGAGCATCAGATAATCCAAGTTTCATTCATGGAAAGGGAGAACTCTTACCTTTTGCAGCAAATAGTTTCGACATTACAGTGTGTCATTATTTTTTAATGTGGGTAAAAAAACCACTTACGATCTTAGAAGAAATGAAACGAGTGACACGTGAAGGGGGATGGATAGCCTGTTTAGCTGAACCCGACTATGGAGGAAGACTTGATTATCCTGCAAGCGAGCTGTGGTCAGAACTCTTTCAAGGATCATTATCGGCCCCAGATCCTTTCATTGGACGGAAATTACGAAGTCTCTTTTTTCAGGTAGGATTGAAAGCTGAAGTAGGACTTCAGTCAACAGTACTCTCCCCCGATATTGTAAAAGGCCTATACGGGTTAGAAATGGAGAAATTCAACCACTTCATACCGGAGAACAATTCAAAGATAACATTACTTCAAGAGATACTCGACTCATACGAATCTGAAGAATACTTTTCGTTTATGCCAGTATTTTATGGACTGGCACGCAACGTGAAAGAGGGAACCATCAAAAGTATCGAATAAATCGCAAAGATATTTTAGTAGGGACTTTTGGAGAAAAGAGAGGGGAGGTGGAGCGGCACTGAAACAGCCCCGAACTAACCCCTACGCGAGATCTTGGTGAGATTGAGTCACAAGTAAACAGAAAATTAAAAGATACCAAAAAGCAGCCATATTGATCAAGGTACAAGGAAAGTATGAGCGATTTTACCAAAATCCACCTTCATCAGTCAAAGGCCTTATAAGAGTATTAAGGAAAGAATCAGACATTAAATACCCTCAAAGGAAGGGGTTCAATGAAAAAATATTCCAACCAGGGGAAACACCTATCTTTCAGCTTACTGATAGCGATCGTACTGTTGGTCAACTTATCTCCTATCATCTCAATAGATACCGTCCAAAATCATCAATTTTCTGCCGCCATAGGGAGCGAAATGGCTGATCCAGAAGAAATCATGCAAGATGTGTACCAGTACCTCTGGGATGGGGAGTATGGAGGAGTTTTCACGGAAATGAATAATGAATTATTAGTCACAGATAACAGCAAAGCCCTAACGAATCTTCTGCAACTTGGAAGAGCCAATTTTTACCTGTATGAAGAAACTAATAATTCACAGTATCTTACACAGGCAGAAGCACTAATGGATTATATCAAGTACTATCAGGTGGTACAAGGAGGATATATCTCGACGTTAGATCGTACATTTACCCAAATCATAGCCCCATACGTATCATTCAATCTCATGTCTCCACTTGTGAGCTACTATACAGAAATGTACTTTTATACCAGAAATAATACTTATCTTGACACAGCAAGAACAATCCAGAGGTTTATCGAAGAATATTTTTATGATAGGATAAATGGGGGATATTATAAGCATCTAGATTCCAATAACCAGCCTTACACGAACTTTTATCGAGTCGTGGGAGGGTATAGCTATTATCTAAGGTGTCTCCTTGATTTATACGAAACAACGAATGAGAGTGCATATCTCGAAAAAGGGGGATCTGTACTCAATGAAACCATTGAAATAGCTTGGGATTGGGAGTTGGGCTATTTTTATCCATATATAGATAATACAAATCAACCTGTGACAGCAATAGACATTTTCTACGTGGGTGAACAACTCTCGTTAGCACGTACTCTATTAAATTATGCAAAATATCATTGTAAAGAATATTATGAAAATTTAGCGCTGTTGATAGTAGCAAAGGTATTTGAACATGGAATCAATGCGGAGGGGTATGTAATTCACAGTTTTTCTCCGGATGGAACGATTGACAAAGCTGATACGTTTGTGAGTCGACAATATCATGCATTAAATGTCCTTGAAATACTCAAAGAAACACATCCCCTAACACAAACCCAGAGGGAATTCCTGAATACAAAAAATACTCTTCTTTCTAATTTTCAATTACAAACAACGAAATTGTATTTCCGAACAGCTAACGATCCCACAATCATTCCGTGGGTAAATTGTGGGGTGATCATGGCACTAAAACCGCAATTAAGTGATAAACCACCACCAAATACCGTAATAATCAGCGGATTTAGTTGGTTAGGAATAATCGGGGTCATCTGGATCATCAGGCTATCCAAGAGAAGAAAACGAAAAGATCTGGAGAGATGATCAAACGTAGAAAAATCTTACTAAATCAGTTTTTTAGCCCTATATACATATTTATCCCTTCTCCTTCAGTGTAAATCTTATTTTTGGCTAATTTTGTCAAATTACTTAGTTTTTTAACACCATACTTCTCTTTCCAAGTCGGATCGATTTTCGTTAAGTGAATACCTAATACAGATAACCTCACCCTTTTTTCATCGGTTTTCTTTTCGAGTTTTTTTAAGGTTTGAACCAGAAATGCAACAGCTTGATCCTGTGACGGGGCAGATTTCTTAAGTGTCTTCTGAGGAAGAGTATCTGAATTTAAATATAAGGAGAGAACTTTTCCTTTGCGTTGAGGAGTTAGAAATTCGGTTTTACTCACTTCAAGCAAATGTACTAAGGATTTGACTCCAAAACGTGTTTTCCAATTGTTATGTATCCTAGACATAGCTATTCCTAGTTCACTTGCCAAAATCCGTCCATCAACCTCAGGGGAGGTATTTTGAATGGCCTGATGAAGGAAATCTTGAATCTCCACCTTCTGTTTTTGACTGATCTTAGGTGGAGATTTCTTAACAGTTTTTGGGCGTTTTTCGATCTTATTGGCGATTGCTTGTTTTTTCGATTTGCGGAGGAATTGTTGAAGAAAGTCTTTGGTCAATTCAAAGGTTTCATCAGCAAGTTGTCTGAGATCTGTAGAGGTGGTCATCTTAGGACCATGAACTAATCGAACGATAACGCCAGAATGTTTAGCAATTTCAACAGAGGGAATAAAATCTCGATCCCCTGCAACTAACACGATAAGACTGACCTGTTGACTAGTGGCGAGATGAACCATTTGGACAGCAAGTTGAACATCAACTCGCTTTTGTTCTTTAGCAATAATTACTTCTTGACAATGTGGACACTTGGCTTTCCTTTCCACAACATCTCCAAGGATTACTTCGAATCTGGGTAAGACTTTCAATCCGTCGTGAAAACTCTGACGGTAATTATCTTTACCATCAAAATAATAGGTGCGAAGACGAGAAGCAGGATGACATAATTCGTCACTCAATGTAATTAAATCAATGTCAGAGACACCGACTTCCTTACGAATAAAATTCCAATAGCTGCCATCGAAAAGAACGGCCGCAATGGAGGGAAAAGCCTGTTTCGGAGTATTAAATTGTCGATCACTCAAAATTTGATCCCTCTCGGTATAAGGATGCCTATAAACCTGAAAAGGATGTGTCCGTGTGAATAGAACTGAAGACTAGACCTAGTTTCAATTGCAATTCAGTAGATCACAAAACCATTTTCACGCTTATAGGGCAAGAAGACATCAGAGATTCTTTCTTTTAAACTTTTTGATTCTCTTTTAGAAAAAAATCCCCCGAAAGCTGTCAAATAATCGGGGAAAAAACATTCAATTAATTCGGATCCGAAGTAGCCTCAGATCAACCCCTCACGCGGGACGGTAGTGATGAGAATCAATCGCAAACATAAGAACGACAAAACTCAAGAGGAAAAAGAAACCAAGAAAATTAAAGACTACAATACTAGAGAGGAAATGACTGAGGAAGGTTATAGAATGCTTATTATAATGTGGATACTTAACATGGAAACATTTAACAATAGTAACATGAATGAAACACATGGATACATATGCCCTCTTCAGTGACAGTAGACGACGAACTACGAAGAAAACTTAAGAAATTAGCTGCTGAATTAGATACGACCCAAGGGGAGATAATATCACAGGCAGTCAAATTATACGAAAAAGAACTAGGGAAAAGACAGTATACCGTTATTCCAGAGGCTAGAAAAGCCATTAAAACAGCAGTCAATAGTCGAATTACCCTACAATGGAGAAGAGAGATCCGAAATGCGTTACAAAAACCTGGACCTCAGATCGAGGACCTACGGATATCCACCTGGAGTGAGATCAGTGAGGATTAGTCTGGACAGCAATATTTTTCGTGACCAGGACTTTATTGATTGGTTACAGACAAAAAAGGAGAAACTAACGGTGAATCTGTCGGTGATAAGTGCGTTAGAAACCTATCATTGGTACACGATTCGTGGGATTTCAGAAGAATTGTTTAAAAAAGATATGCAAGCACTTGGTGCCGTTATTAACGAGCTAGCATATTCAGCAATATTCTCCATTAGCAAAAATGCCAAGAAATCAGTCCTCCCAGTTAGACATCATGCGAGAGATTTTATCATCGGAACCCAGGCACTAAAGATGAAATCAAAGCTTGTAACATTTAATACAAACCATTTTGAGTGGCTAGGAGAAGAAAATCTGATCTCTCCAGATGAGTTGGTACTGGTGATTGAATCAGAGACAAAAAAAGTCACATAACAGTAGGGAAATTCCTCAAGTAGATGGAGAAAAGGGAGGGGAGGAGGTACTGGACCGAAACAGTCCCAAACCAATCCCTACGCGGGACGATGGTGAGAATGAGTAATTAAAAGAATGGGATAACCATAACAATCCTTCAAAAAAGACCTTACAATGAAGGAATGAGAGGGAAGCTATAAGTACTCTGTGTGTGTATATACACATGTGAGTCAAAATGGGTAGTAAAACGATAAGTCTAGATGAAGAGGCATATCGAAGGTTAAAAAATGAAAAAAATGGAAATGAATCATTCTCTGATGTAGTAAAACGAATTACAGGACCAATAAAGCGAAGATCATTAGCAGAATTTGCAGGAACCTGGAAACTGACACGTAAAGAAGACGAGAAGATGAAAACAGCATTAAAAGACCTAGAGGAACACTTCAATGATATGCTTGGATAGTGATTTTTTGATCTCTCTACTGAGGGGGAATAAAGAAGCAAAACAAAAGGTAGAAAAGCTGGAAGAAACATCAAAAACGATAGTCACCACCGCCATAAATGTATTGGAACTGTATATTGGGATTGTAGCTGTGGATGGTATATCAGGAAAAAGAATAGAGACAACACGGGAATTTATATCAAATTTAACCATATTACCATTAGATGGAAACTCGGCCGAGCGATCTGCTTATATTCTCAATTCGTTGAAAAAAATAGGGAAAACGATAGGTTTGAAAGACTCATTGATAGCCGGAATAGCCCTAGAACATAAGGCAGATATATTAACTCGTAATATCAAACACTTTGAAAGAGTATCTGGATTAAAAATCGAAACATGGTAACCTGGTTCCAGAAAAAAAGGTGGAGGAGCGGAACCGACACCACCCTACATATCCCTCGACACGGGGCGACGGTGAGAACGAGCCACCAGCAAAAGAACTACAAAACCCAAGAGGAAAAAGAAATTTCATTTGGTTCGCTTTGAGAAGAGGAGGGGGCAATCCAATCCACAAAGCACTAGAAGTACACTCTACGCTTTGTTCTTGAGTACGAGTTCTACAAAATTATTACTGCTCAAATTCAATCGGTTTGAGTGTCCGTCTCAAATCTACTTGCAAACTTGGAATAAACTAACCCAATAGCAACAGAAATTAAACCCAAAAGGCCAAAACCGACAATAGTCTGTAAAGTTTCAGTTAATTGAGCAAGATATACAGCGGAATAACCGATACTAAGACCAATTATGCCAAGTCCGACAATTCGCCATTCTCTTTTCATTACCCAAAAGCCATACAAAATACAGAGAAATGCAGTTGCTCCAGCTGAAAAGTAAAATAATTCCATTAATTCAGGCCAGAATAACGTATAACCCCAGATAATTAGGAGGGAGAAAAATAATCCGCTATCACTTATGGTTCTCGGAGTGCCAATTCGAGTAATAAAAACATAGTAAACACCAATAAGAACTGAAAATGCGATCATCAGTAAAGGAAGGATATCCGCCATTTCAAGTATGTCTAGACCTTTGGTACTCAACTGTAAAAGGCAGAGATAGAAGATTAGAGGATTAAGGATAGCCATTAATTTGTAAGAATCAACATACCAAGTTTCCCGTGTAGTAAGATCCAAATGCCAATTATTCACCTCAGGACGGGCAGAGAATATCGTTTTCCCTAAACCAATCAAAAAACCATGGACTACTACTTGGAAAAGAAATCCAAGAACTATAAACGAAAAGAACTCGGATTCTGTTATGGGATCAATCAATGGCAAGCGAAGAAGAAGACTAGCACCATAAATCGTAAAACCATTTGCAAGAACCAGATACCGTTCTATTCCCAGTAAATACAATCCAAATAGCAGAGAAAAAAGTACTAGAATATCAAAAATTAAAAACGAAAAAATAGGAGAGAGAATAGCACCAAAAAAACCATAACAGACTATCGTGTTAATAAATCCTAAAGAAGAAAAAAGCAGAAAATTCAATCCAAAATGATCCTTATCGATTGGGAGAAATTCTTCCCTCACCCGAAAGAGGTGAGTTAGTAAATAAATCAGACTGAAGAGAAGAGTAATGGTGTGAAACATCCAACCATCAGATGAATTTACTGAATCTAGAAGATAAAACTGAAAAACTGAAATTCCTGCGGCGGAGAGAACAAAATAGCTATCAACCAGATGATTGATCTGTTTACGGAGAATTAAAAGGTATCCAAAGGAGAATGGAGTTACCAAAGTAATGAAGATAACAATAAAAATATTCCAACTTGATTCAAGTCTGAGCTGTTGAAGGAAAATAATAATCTGAACGATAGCAAGCAAAGGAAGAATAAAACGATAATTACTACTACTTTCTGTAGAATCTTGGGTCGAAGGGAGGGCGAAAAGAAAATAAAGGATAAAAAGATAACCATAACATACAACCACATACACAAGAGTCATACTCTCAGAAATGGAAGACATTGACACGTAAAGATGCATAACTACAAGGGGAATTAATCCTAAAATAAATTTGGTCTCATCATTGATAATATACGCATAAAAATTCTTCGTTGTAATCAGTAATACACAAATAATCCAAAGAAAACCAAGAAAAGCCCAATTATGCGAGTAAAGAAGCTCAGGAATTGAAATAAAAGAATGTACTAACTCTGCAAACTGAGTAAAAGAATCTTTTAGAATTAAAATTAGAAAAAGAACAGCTAAAAATGTGCTATTGATAATCGAATAAAATTCCTGGACAAGCTTAAGATCAATAGACATTTGTGAGTAATTTTGGGAGATTAGCAATAAAAAGGGGAATAATGCAAATCCTAAGATGAGTCCAATCATATCCTCTCCAGGTTGAATTATCACTGTTAAAAGAAAAAGGAAGACAGAGAAATAGGTCACAAAATCAAACATCGAGACTTTTCTGATGGAAAAACTCGAAATATCAATCGTAGTATCACGATTCGAGCTCCAAAGGATGCAGACAAGAATCAGATATATTACAAAGATTGTATTGGTTACAAAACCCAAGATATTAATGAAAAAACTGAGAAAAATCGGGCCCAGAGCAATAAGAGTTAAATGCTTGCGATTGATAGTTTCCCAAAATCGTGGATGTACTTCAGAAGGAAATTCACGAGCAACAAGCCAATTAAAGAAAGTTAAATATACTAAAACAATAAGAGAACCGTTAACCTCTGGTAACACAAGAACAATATCATCCATGAAACCAAGGGAGAGAAACCAAAATAATTGAGCAAAAAGAACAATGACGAATGCGACTCCCAGATCTTTTTGACGGAAAGCCAAACTTACAAATGCAGTAGTAAAGATCAGAAAGAGTGGAAGAAACACTGCACCAGAAATATCTCCTAAATGAAGTAGAAAGAAACTTGCAAATACAGGAGTGACTGAAGTTAACGAGAGATGTTCACGAGTAAAGAGATCAAAAAATTGATCAGGAATGCCAAGAGGAAAGATGTAACTCACGATAAGATTGAGAAGAATCAGAAAAACTAGGAGAATCATCATGCCATTAATATCAGAGGAAAACCTATTCTCAACCAAAAGATCAGAAGAATTCGGCAGAAACAGAAGAAATAAGGAAGATAACTGAATAAAGGCGGTAAAAACCATATCCCTTCGACGAAACGCAATTCCAATAAAGATTAAAAGAAAGAGGGCAAAGTTAATCCATAGAAATCCAAAAAGATAATCGAAGTCCCAATTAAATAACGCAAATGAAGTAAGATTGTTAACAAAGAGTTGAGTAGAGAGATGCCAGATTAACCAGAGGGAAATGAAAAAACTTTCAAGAAACAGGAGGCTAGAATCATGGCCCCAAGCAGTGATTACGACGATAAGGATTAATAGAATACACAAAAAATAGTACAGCAGATCATCGCCTCCAACAGGGCTGAAGGGATGAAAACGTAAGGCAAATAAGAGAAGAAAGTAAATTCCAATGGCTAAAAATGCAAGAGAATACGCAATCGAAGGGATATACTGATTGCGAACTTTAAACCTGAGAATGAGAAAAGAGAAGACATGAAAGATGATGCCCAGGAGAAAAACACCCAGAAAAATCATCATTGATTTTTGTGCCTCTGAAAGCTGAACGCGGGTACTAGACCACATGATAAAGCCAAATAGAGAGAATAATATTGCTCCGATTCCCACCCAGCGCAACCAGTTAGCTCCTATAGCAAATTCCCATCCTTCTTCGGGCCGAAAACGGTTGAACCAACTGGGACTAGAAGGTGAGGATTGATCAGATGGAAGATCAAATGGGCGACCAATCACTTCCGTGGAAGCAGAGGGACGAGGAGACACTGGAAGTTCAGAAGGTTTTATAAGAGGGTCACTCTCTGGGTGAAGAAATTGGATTTGAGCTTGAAGAAGATCTAGAGTGGATTGTGGTAATCTTTCCTCGACCGCCCAGTAAAACACTCTAGTAAAGAACTTATGGAGTGGAAGAGCTTCACTCTTACTCGGTCGTACAGAATTTGCCCGAGAGATCACGTTTTGGAGGAAAGAGACATTGAGGGAGTTCCCATCTCTAAGGATTCGTTGAGCAGCAAGAAATGGTTTTCCAGAATAGGCCATAAGAATAGCCCATTGAGGTAGAAACCGAAGAGAAAAGTATTTCTGATTGGCAACAAGTTCTAGTCGGGATTGAAGAGACGCACGCGACCCTTTAAATTGATCTAGGAGGACAAAAAAACGCTCTTTACCTTCACTTAACGATAAATTAGGAAGAGAAAGAATGTTTTCAGAAATCGCATTCTCTAAATCCCGTCTAGCAACCATAGAAACTTTCAATTCAGGTTTTTTCTGTGAAACTTGGGTGGGAACCTGTGAACGGAAAGTGAGTAACTGTTCAATCGATTCCAATCTCGATTCGATAGTTACTAATCGCTGAGCTTGGCATTGAGAGTTGAGACACAAAAAGATTTCTTCCCCACTCTTAGTAAATCCTTTTTCTAAGGGTTTCTTACAAAATTCACAACGATTTGCGGACATTCCCTTCACTTTGCTTCATTCATATAAAATAATAGCGACCTCATTAATAGGAGGACAAATCAAGATATAAACTTTCTTATCGGTGAATGAAATACGATTTTTCTTGAGAAACAAAATCATCACCTAAGTTATGCACCTCACTATCAGTGACTAAGAAGAGGATACTTTCATATTCAGATAGATAAGAACTGGAAGAGATGAAAAGAACAACTCAAAAATCAAAATAATGATATCAATACTTTCATTTGCAACACCAAACAAGAAATTGTTATCAAAAAAAGGACTAATATTCATAAGAACAGTTAAACTCATCAGAAAGCCGAAAAAAAACAAATAGGGAGTAAAAACGAGTTTTATTTGACTGAAATGATGTATAGACGAACAACAGGCGGCCAATATCCACGGAAAGGCAATTAATCCTAATAAAGAAAGAGGGATACCATTACATCCAATCGATCCGGTTACACTATAGATGAGAAAGGTACCATGGAATAAACCAAGGAGCATAGGGATGGATGTGATTTGATAGAAAAAATGGTTCATGAGCAGATCGGTATCTAAAGAACCGTGATTAATGGGGGGTATTTCCAAAATTTCAAGTCGAGATTTAGGATGGATTAAGAGAAAACCAAAACAGACACTTCCAATAAGAGCAAAAAATATCGCTTGATACCAGGGAAAATACGTAGAAGGAGGAGGAACCCGACACAAAGGTGTATGCATTGCTGGTAGGTTGATATACAACAAATGCCATTCAATGAACAAACACGCAATTGCTATCAAAGAGAGAACTTTCATAGAGGTTGAAAAATGTTTCAGACGAAGTAGAAGAAGAAAAGAAATTAATAGACAGAATAGGAAGAAACTTCTCTGGCCAGATAGAAAGGGATCCCAATAAGAATGGCCTAAAAAGAGTTGAATACTTTTTGGCCAACTAAAAAGCGCTAATATCAACGTAATAAGGGGAAGAAAGACTTTGGGAAATGATATGTCGAGATTAGACGTCATGATCGATCCCTCGGTGAGACAGAGAAGGTTAAGGCAATATAAACTATACTACTAATAAAATGTTGGTGGTGTATGAGACCACACCTATGAACACTAGAAAAATACGGTTCAAAATCATAGATACGCAGTCTAGGTATAATTGTACATCAAGATAACAAGAATAATAAAGGAAATAATGACAATATAGAGGAATTTAACCTGGTATTCAAGATCTTTCACGGATTGTTCAAGTCTTTCTAAGTCTGGTATCAAATCAGGAGTTTGATTGTTTGTTTCATCGTCTGTCAAATTCTCAACCTCATTAATTGCTATTATACAGGATTAATACTTTATAAACGTTAATGACCCTAGAACATACTCCTCCTATCTAAAGGAACAATCAACGATCTTATTTCATTTATGTTTGGAATCTCTTACAAAGGGAATCCAAAAGGAATAATCACGGAATAAAGGGAGACGGAGGGGGACTGAAAAAACCCTCAAATCATTATCTTAACGTATCTCATCACCACAAAAAATACAATGGTTAATCTGTGAAGGTATTTTTCGTAAACAGAAGGGACAGCGGGTTTTATTCGTCAGGTAGAGGCCACAAAAAGGGCAAAATATTGAGATTGCAGGAATAAGTGTCTTACAATGAGGACATAAGCATTGTTTGGACATCATAGATTCATTTCGGGCGATCTTAATATAACTTGATGGTGAATAACCCAGATCGATTGAGACCAATTAATAGAGAAAAGGGAGGGGAGGAGGGACTGGACCGAAACAGTCCCGAACCAACCCCTACGCAGAACGACGGTGAGAATAAACTGCAAAGGAAGGAAGGACAAAACACAAGAAGACAGAAAACCTAAAAAGAGGGAAAATACGTTCCGTACGACATGAATAAGAAAAACCATCAAAGTAAAAGCAAAGATTACTAAATTTACAGAGAGGAAAAAGATATATCATGGAAGAGGAGAGGAGAGAAATAGGGATGATAAATGAAAGGACGAGGATTGATTGTCTTTCTATTGTTCGTTATTATACTGAAAATCCCGTACAATCACAATCATCCTAATGAAACAATACCTAGTCTATCCTCAAACTCAAAACTGGAACAAATCGGTCCGAATGACACTACACAACTCATAGAACCAGAAAATGAAGAGAAGAATTGTTCTATTTTTCTTTCGTCCCAATTATCTTGTGAAACATTGTTATCAGTTATAGACACACAAAGAAGTTCTTCAAATGCAATTCTGACAGGACAATATTGGGATTATGGAAATGATACAGATGGAGATGGGAAATTCAATCAATTGGTAATAGTTATTGAAGTCAATATAACACTGGGAGGGAATTATACCATTACTGCAGAATTAAACTCAAACCAAAGTGATTACTCATGGAATGAAAAAGTAATAGAGAATAAAGAGGAAGGAAATCAGAACATCACCATACCTTTTGAAGTACAGGAAGTTTATTCAGAGCAGCTAAATACCTCATATAGAATAATTAAAACACAAATCCTATCGAATAGTCTACTAATTGACGAGGAATATTCCAATTATACAACTAGACAGTACCAATATGATGAATTTGACCCACCAAAAATTTACTTAACAGGTTCATACAGAATAAGGGAAAATTATAATGAATTTGGATTTATTAACCGATTTTATCTCGAAGCAAATTTTGAATTCGCACAAAGAGGATATAATCATCTGAATCTAAGTTATACGACTGTAAAAGATAATTCCTCATACTGGGTAGTAGAAGATGTTTTTAGAGAAGCAGGAAACCATGACATCAATTTTTACCTGGAACCAACTGCATTGTACCTGCAAAGAATCAACACAGCATACAATTTTACGTTGATCGAGATCACAGATGTGGAAGAAAGAAGAGTAGGTCACGCTAACATTAATATCACTACTCGAGAGTATAATTATAATGAGTTCGCACCTCCTGCTGTAATTCCTTCCGGATTTAGTGTCATTAGACCATTGGATATGGATGACAACAGAAAATTCGACACACTCTCAATATTAATTGGTTTAGACATAACAGCAAATGTTAATAGCTTCAAAGTGTATGTTGAGGTGGTATGTGGAAGCTACAAACGGTCAGCTCAAAAATCAGCAACCCTAAAAGAGTTTGGATTGGTAGAACTATATGTGGAAATTGCTACGTTACGAAATTACCTCATATATACTGGACAACCAACCGTTGCATTCGACATGACCTATATTCGTATTTCTCATCTATATGGGGAGATTATTTATGAAAGTGAGGACATTCTTTTTAGGACAGAACGTTATCGTTCAGAGGAATTTGACAGTCCACCGGTAGCAATTGAAGGAAATCAAATATTTGACTATTTTGCAGCATTAGAAGAATGGAAGGGAGAAGGGACGGATGAAAATCCCTATATAATCCAAGATTTAGTCATAGATAACCTTGTAGACATTCAACCAATAATTGAGATACGAAATACTACACGGAGGTTCATAATTCGAAATTGTAGGTGTGTTGGAAGTGGAATAGGAATCCGACTAATAGATGTGAGCAATGCAGAATTATTTAATATTACGATAATTGGTGCAGAAATAGGCATTGAGCTGCAAAGAGGTACAAATATCACGATAAATGGTAATTATATCACTTCAGAGAACACAATAGGCATGATATTCAAGGACACCAAGTCAATAATCTCAACCGAAAATGAAATTACAAATGCCTCACAAGCAATTGTGGTCATAAACACTCGAAATATCCAGCTAATCAATAACAACCTCTCAACGACAGATGGTGAAAAGGGGATCATTTTAGAAGAAGTATTTTCCAGTATGATAATAAATAATACCATAGAAGGGTTTTTACACACTGGAATAAAGTTACATGCTAGTTCCTATTGCGTTTTGGATCATAATTTCTTCATAGAGAATCGAGATGCAATTGAAATAAGTGGTACGATTCCACATTCACCCCATCATTCAAGAGAAAATAGAATTTGTAATAATTTAGTCATTAAAAATCGTAACTATTGTATTATATTCGAAGATTTGGCTATGGACAATATAATCAATGGAAATACTTTTTCATGTAATCGGCCAGAAGGTAGTTACTTGGCATATGATGATGGAATCAATAATATGTTTCAAGGAAATTATTGGAACACATCAAGTGAGTACATAATTCAAGGAGACAACAAACACGAGGAGCAACGACTTACTTTCGCTCCTCATCTCTCGCCACCAATAATTCTCAGACCCAACGGTGGAGAAAATCTAACGAGAGAAATAAGAATTCATTGGGACGCAGGAAACCATTCATTTAACATGGGATTGAACTACACTCTATATTTTTCAGATAATAATGGGACCAGCTGGAATTTTTTAACACAAAATTATAGTCTACGATTCACTTTTAGCGGAAAACTTGGGTATTACTACAACTGGGAAATTAACTATGATCAGATCTCACCTGGGACAAATTATCTCATCAAAGTAGAAGCTGTGGACCCCTTAGGATTCACGATCATTGATACATCGGATTATTCTTTTTCCGTAAGTCTACCCCCAGATCCAGTGTCCAAGACACAGACAGATCCACGAATGTTATTCTTTACTGGTCTAGTTGTATTATTTGTGATTAGCTATCGATTAACACGTAAAAGAAATAAATTTTGAATAAGTAATTCAACAAATATTAATTGTACAGGGATTGATTATACCCCAACCCAAACAAGCAGAAAAATTCGGAACGGACATAGCGCTAGAGAATAAGGTAGATATCTTGACTCGCGATCTCAAACACTTTGTAAGAGTGTCAGGATTAAAAATCGAAATGTGGTAGGCCGCTTACTAGAGAAAAGGGAGGGAAGGCAGAGCGGGTCCGAAACCCTTACGTACCCCTCTACGGGGTTCAATTATTGTATTACAACTAAATTCCTCCATGAAAGAAGAGCCTTTATAAGAAAAAAAACCATTAAAAAACGACTTATGGAGAGAAAGAAAAAATGAAAAATGGGTCTTTTAAGAGGGGATTAAGTGAGGCAGGAGTACTTTCTTTCCTACTTCCTTTCAGAGGAGGGGGTTAATCATACCAAAACGAAAAATGATTCCCGTCCTAGCTATTCTAATGTTGGGGTGTTTAATTAATTCTAACGACCTAGCATTAGGGGAGAAAGTACCAAGAATAGGGGAAAACCTGAGCATTCATCAAACAAGTAATGAACCAATACAAATTCACAGCAATAAGGAATTTCGGGAACAAGCAATTAGTAATAATTGGATCGGAGAGGGAAGTATAGAAAATCCCTATGTAATAACAGGATTAAGAATTGAGGGCCCCTCATTCCAATCTATCACATATGATCTACTGGATATAAGGAATACCACAGTCAATTTTGAGATAAGAGACTGCGTGTTAGTAAATGGCCGATGGGGAATACATTTAGATGAAGTGAAAAATGGAAAAATCATCACGAGCACTATCAAAAAAAGTAGTGGAGCGGGGATTGTGATCAGGAACTCTGAATTGATAATTCTAGAAGTCAATATAGTCTCATCAAACGGGGGAGCGGGAATTTTTCTGGAGAGGTCAAATCAAATCCAAGTGAAGAACAATACTATTACTACGAATGGAGCAACAGGGGTAGTACTTTATACAGTGGAGCACTGTCTTCTGAATTACAATCAAATTATCAGTAATATGTGGAGTGGAATAACAATCCATGATTCAAACTCTATTTTGGTATGTCACAATACATTGGCTCACAACGGGGAGTACGGCC
>JAEOTC010000204.1 GCA_016840035.1 Candidatus Hodarchaeota archaeon
AAGAAAATTTATATTTGAGTATGCATATGCTCTATATAAGAAAGGAAAGGCTTAATTCGTTATACTCCCCCTTCATGATTAACGCAAATCCGCCTTCCTTTCACCTTTTCTCAAAATTTTTTTTTTCTAAGTGCTTACTAAGAAATGAATTATATCCCTCTTCTCCATCATAGTCGATATGCAATTCATGAATTTCCAAGAATTACTTCAATTCGGATATGAATGGATCAGTCGTTCTCTAGATTTGCTTCCGATTTCAAAGCAGAATATCGAATTATTTTATTCTGCACTTAATCCTATCAAGAAGTTCATTATCGAATTCGCATTCTCTGCACTTTCTTTCTGAATACCACAATTATCACAAACTGAATATTCTAATTGGTGTTTTTTGCCCCAATATCGAATATTGTATTTGCCATTCAAAAAGAGACCTCCACATTCACACTTATCATCGGGATTCTCTAGAAAAGTAGTTTCCATCTGTCTTATTTGCCCAATGGCTTTCCGTAAATATATCGTAGGATTCCCGATATTATGAATAGAGGGATCTATCCGAGTTTCCAAGAATGTCAATTTCTCAATATTCGTGTAGCTCTCTAAATATTTTGGATTTAAAAATGACGGAGTAAAAATTCCACTTGTAACGAAAACAAGATGAATTTTTTCCGCTCCTGATTTGTTTAAAGTGGAGATGCTTTCAGTAAATGTTAGATCATCGGGGAAATGTGCTATTAACTCATCGCTCTGAATTACTTTAACGAAAGTTTTTCTACTCTCTGAATCGAGAGATAAAATATCCGCTGTTTCTTCATTAATAAGAGGAAGAACGGGTTTAATATCGTTCCGTGCAGCGAGGGGGGTTTCGGTTCGAGAATGTGCATGATGTGCAATTCGGTGTCCATTATTTTTTAGATAAGATATGATAACTCTCAAATGCCAAACACGTTTCTTATCTGTTCTAGTGTGACTCATTTGATTCCTTTCCGAATATTAATTATGGGTAGTAAGATGATAGTTTGATTTAAGGTCAACAGAGACAGTTTATAAAATAAGTGTAATTCCTAATCTTTAATTCAGTTTGATTAATTTTAATATAAAACCAGAGAAATGAATAATGACCCCTTCAAATTCTCCACTCCGAATATTAATTTTAGGACGAGAAACTGGCCCCCTTGCACACCTACTAAGGCGTTGTGTAGCAAATGTCAAGATTGGCACAGTAGATTACCTTGGTAATATGGAGACAAGAGAATTTTCTGATTGGAAGTTTTCTCTTTTAAAACAAACCCCTGAAAAGTCAATGGATAGAAAAAGTAGGAGACACTTTGTCGAACTACTTCTCGAACTCTCAAAGGTTATACTTGAAGAGAGAGAATTTGATCAAATAATACCTTTGGCCCCGCTTCATAGATTTCCAGAACTTGTTGAGGAACTCAGAAACATATGTGAAATTCCAATAACCACACAAAATTCCCTAGAAGTTACATCCTCAAATATTATTTTTGTTAAACAATTGATTGAGCTTTATTCTAATTTTGATTCTTATTTTAATATAATTTCAGTTAAAGAAAATTTAGAGGAATTTAAAGAAGGACTGATTATCTCCGATAATAACAGTGATTTTATCAGAACTGAAACTATACCTGTTAATTTAGAAAAATCCATATCAAAAGCATATTTTCTCCCTTTTACCGAAGTATATTGTGCAGGATTTTTTTCAAATTATGACTCCATCAGTTTTCTTGGAGTTCAAACTTTAAAGCCACCAGAAGGACATAAATTCATTGGGGAGAACTTAGAAAGGAACGCATATCATCCCTTCATCGGTAGCTCTTCCCAGGTTAAAAAAATCTCTGGTTTAAGTGAGATTATCAAAAAATTTGACCTTAATGGTTTCATTACTCTATTCTTTGGGATCAGGGATAAAAAAATTATTCCTTTTTCTTGTAACACTTTCCCCGATGAGAATATTGACTTGTGGATGAAGAAAATGGATTACACCTTAGTCCCATCCTTATTTGAAAGGCCAAAAAACATGAAGAACTTCTCTTTAGATCCTTTATTTGCATTTAAAATTCCAATTTATTCCCCAAAGGTGATTCCAGTACCCACTATACCCCAAAGTTTAGCAACTCAACGAAATTTGCCAGGAGTACTCTCTCATCATAACCACCCAGTATGCGCGATTGTTGGGACAGCGAAATTGTACCAAAATATAGAAAATCTGATGTTTGAGAAAAAAGAGAGTCTTAATAGGATTCTAAAAACCGTTAGTCTGTAAATGCGTTTTCTAATTCAGATTTTAAATATTTTAAAAGAGATTTTTGAGACTCAGTTTTCTTACGGATATCTAGCCAGACGGGAGTATAAAGACCGAGCTCAATTGCTTGCAAAAGATCTTTCTCAGTTTGCTCAATTTTTTCAATAAAACGCGAATAAATTCGTGAGACATTATTTTCGTGCGAAATTCCTAAAGCAGTAGCTAATTCGGCATTCTTCTGATTTTCCAAAACTTTTCCTTTGGCAATTTCCCATTCAATTTCGCGTATAGGAGTCATTTGCTCTTCAACTGTCAATTTTCGAAAGTGTTTGTAAATTTTTTTGGAATTACAAGAAATGGGTTTCCTATTTCCTTTAACATAACTGACTTTTAAATATACTAATATTGGTGCAATCACTATTGGATATGATATTTGGGCTAAAATGAATATTAGAGCTACTTATAATCAGTTTAATTGAGAATCTTGCACTGATCATTATTTTTCCTAACTTTAACTGGTTTAATAGTTATATTTTTACCTTCTAGGGATTTAATCATAATTTAAAGGAATTTCTTTACCAACCTCACCAAAAGAATGGCAATCATTTAGAAAACAATTTGTATTCCTCAGGAGAGGTTCTTAGGAACCAAAAAAAAGCACTAATAAGCAATTAAATGCAAAATAATAAGGAAATATTTAATAAACTGAATAAGTCGGGGGCCCTCAGTGAGTAAATGTGGCTGGAATGGAAATATCTCAAACATCTGCTAAAGATATGTTCAAAAAATGCAGTCCTGAACTAGCATTTCGTTTTATTGGAAATCAGGGAAGGACAATTGCAACAATAACGAATTTGTCGGAATTAATCTCTACTTTATCAGAAATACCAGCGATGATTGCTCAATTTCACGTTTTTAGAGAAACTACTCAAGATATTTTTGAGCCTCAACAACTAGATGGTCCAGTTGTTCGTTCAGATCTGGCATTATGGATTAACTATGTTTTAGGTGATTTAGAACTTTCCCGCAGGATTTATGAATTAGGAAGGACTGAAAAAAATGCAGAAAAATTAAAAACAAAGTTAATACTACTTTTAAAAGAACGAGAAAAGGAATTAATTGAATTTATTCGTTCTTCATAGCCTTTGAGAATTTTTACGGTCATTGTTTTTCTTCTAATAACTTTCAAAAACCAACGGATTTTTTTGATCTATCAGTAGTGATCAATATTACGGTGTCTATATGTCTTTTATTCGACGAATCCTAGGTGTAGATCCTCAAACAAATTTTGAAAAGGGAAAGGATGCATTTGAAAAGAATAATTTCAAATCTGCATATAAGTTATTTCATAAATCTTATCAACAATTCGATACAGAAGAAATGAAGCTACTTGCTCTTGATAATGCTGCTTTATCTGCAGAAAAAGCAAAAATGTATGATAATGCTACCGAATTATACTATCAACAAATTTTAAGGGTTACAGCTGACGGTAAACCAAATAGAGAGATTTTTCAAAGCATTGAACGTACACTCCAGATGATTCGTTCAAGTAAAAAGCCCAAGATAGCTGCAAATGAAGTAAAATATCTGCAATTCTTGATTTATCTCTCAGAGAAAGATTTTAATAAATTAACTACCATTTATGACACAAATAAACGAAGTTTAACGGATTCCTATGGGAAAGCAATAGAATTAGCGTGGAAGCTTATCCATTCTTCAGAAACATTCTTAGAACATGAACCGTTACCCACTATTACTATCCCTGATGAATTCGCAAAAATCAAGAAGAAAGCAGAAGAAATCATGCAAAGATGTTCTCTTTGTCAGTCAGAGTTATTCATTAGTGATGCGAATCAAATAATCGAAAAAGGCTCAGAGTTTCTTTTAACAGCAACCCTTACAGCACATGCACCAGTTTCAGTAAACACAATCTTTTTGAAAACTGGATCTCAGGGAAGGCTCATCTCAACTACTACCCCAGAATTACCCCTGAATCTTAGTACAGGGGAGAATTATACAATTAACTTCTCACTCATCCCTAATTTGCCTGGAAAGTGGAGTATTGGCCCTCTAAATTTGAGTTATGAAATACCAAACGAAGATGGTGATTATCCAAGTAGTTCAAATATTTATACTATTGAAGCAAAAGATGCAGAACCCGCTTTAGATTTAAGAATGGAATCTGAGACACTTGAAGAGGATCACGAATATATTGTCTCTGTGATCGCAGAAAATATCGGGAAAATCTCATTGCAAGATCTACAAATAAAAATTGAACTTCCTGAAGGAGTAACTATCGCTCAAGGAACAGAGGAAAAATTTATCAGCTCTCTTGCTGAAGGAGAAACCTTTTCATTTGAGATTTCATTTAAATTTGATCTAGAAAAAACTCATTTCGATGGTCGAGTAATTAGATCTCAATGTTTCATAGGAGATCAACATAGATTAGCAAAAAGTTCAATAAAACTTGGTGGAAAATAGAGAAATTTCTCTGAATGGGGGAAAGGGGACTCTAAAAAAAGGGACTGATTTTTGCTTACAGAACTTTCCTGAACGAGTACATTTCTCCCTTTATCTTGTTGATGTTAGCACAATACAATGTCTGCCTCATATCACTTAGACATGGGCGTTTTTCAACGTATTCGTCATCTAACAGTCTTTTTAACGCATATCGCACACTCCTTGTCGAGCAAGAAACACGTGCGACGATTTCCTTTGAACTAACGGGCCCCTCTTCAAGAATTACACTGTATACCTTCTTACACGAGTTTGGAAGTTGTACTTCTTCAAGAGTGGTCTTTGTCATGGAATACTCATCCAGAATTTTTACAATTCCTTATTTTTTTTTGACCTCATTTTAGTTTAAATAACCTTATGATATATGCAAGAAATTTCAAAGTAAAAAGAAACACTTAGTGAAACTATTTACGTTGGCCGAAGTCCTAATCGTGTAATGAACGTGGAATAGTAAGCGAAGCAATCAACAGATTCTTTCTCACCCAATGTAACCGATGAGTGTACTATTCTATTCCTAAGATTTCTAAAATGAGCAATTTTTTTCTCATTAGGTAGATCAAATCCGCGTTTTCTTAATTCCACCACCTGAGTCTGAAAATCTGCCTTAGTTTGGGAATTTATTGGACATATTTGTAAATATCTCGTTGATAATAAATTTTTCACGGCTGCATCGGCTTTTATAACGAAAAGCTCAAAGTTTTGGTTCTTGAATGCATGTCTTGCTTGATTCCATAATACTCTTACATAATTTATACTCTTAGCTGCTTGAATCGGATCCATGCTCAGAGTTGACATGGTATTTTCTTCTGAATCTTCGAAATTTTGAATTATGTATGAAATTCGATTGTACACTTGACTATAAGTCATATATGATGAGCCATTGGTAAATAATACGATTAACAACAACAAGATCGTTGGGATTGCCAAAAACAGAATCAAGGCAGTCAGATTTGTAAAATATATTGGTAAAAATTGAATAGAAAAGAAGAAATATGATAAAATATTTATTGCGTCAAATACAAATAAACCAATCAGAATATATATTCCCCACTCATATTTACGGTTAATACGCTTTGAAAAAACCAACGTTTCATTTTCTGAAGACTCGACAAAATTAAGAATGGCATATGTTCGAAATGGTATACTGGCGATATGAATCAAAATAGAGTCGTTTGGTACCTCTTTAATGTTATATATTCCTCTAAAACTATTTCGAAATATTTTGAAGGCATTTTGAATTGAGGTTGTTACAGTCCATTGATTTACCCTATACCATTTTCCTTTTGAATCAAGGTAGATCAAATAAACTGGTAATAAAATTATTGTACATATGTTAAGCAATATTGCTAAGAAATTCCAAGTAAAAGGCTGTGGTAATTCGAATTCAATGAATATTTGGAATGTACCAACCGCGTTAGTTTCAGGAGTCACTAATAAATAGTAAATTCCCACGTCAAGGGTCTCAGAGATATTGATCTGCCCATCTCTTTTCTGTTCTTCTTCTCGTTCCGTCAATCTGGGTTTTTGAAGCCCCTCATCGTAGATCTCTATAATAGCATAATCCAATATAGTGGATGTGGTCGTATTAAACTCAAACACACGGATATTCACAATTGATCTGCTCATATTAACTCGAAATTTGAAATAATAACGCTTCCGAGGAACGTAACCTTGATCAACCTTCACAGCATATGTTTGATTATAAGGTAACTCTTGAGCTGTCTGAAAATTATATCCTGCCGATTCAGCCGTAAATGAAACATTATATTGACCAATAGGAAAACCTACTACTGCTTTATGAGTTATAACCACAAAATATGTATCGGTTGCAGGAGCGTTCCATGAATAGGTGTAATTACTAGACAAAATCTCAAAGGGTAGAAGGATTGGATTCTGAGGGTTAAGTTCACGAAAAATTGTGATTTGTGCATACCGAAGTACAGTTGGTGTAATTTCTCTCAGATTTATGTTTCCAACCTGATTTTCATCTAATAGTACTTTCCAATAATGACTCTCATGACTAACTGTGAAGTTTCCCGTAATTTGGTTCTCATTAACTTGAATCGCAGAATCGAGACTATATGCTGACGAGGGTATAAACGCTAGAAGTGAGTAAGTAAGATTTTGGGTTGGTGAGGTTCGTGTATCATTCGCAGCTATGATCCAATCCCCATCATCATGGGATACCCATGAAGCCAGGTAATCTGTAGCGCTTTCCGTACGTTCTAATATTTGAGTGAAACTTTCACCTGACGGACGGTATAGATCTATATCCATAGTGATAACACTATAAGGAGATATTGAGAGATAAACAACTTGATCTTGTTGAATATTCTCAAGTTTCCAGTAGTGAGTACTATTTTCACTCGTAAAAATGCCTTCTTGAGAAATTCCTGATTGAATAACTGTAGAATTGGTAAAATCATTGCTCAGAGAGTGAGGTGTTAATGTCAATATAGTTACATTTCCTGTTACAGTTACTGGATATTCAGTACTATGAAGAAATGCAAGTATTACTAGTAAGAGAAGGAAATAGTACGTTTTAGACAAACATCTCACACAAAAATACAAGTTATCTTAATATTAATTATTTACTTCTTTTTGGGGTGTAATTATTTACACATTTGTTTAAAGAGAATGAAGGAGAAAAAATTTTCTGATAAAAACACCTACTACGAAATTTAGTGCCACAATAATTAGGTATAATATTAAAGGAATATTCGCATTTCCTGTTTTGAAGAGAGAATAATAGTTGAAAATTATCTTCTGAATATTGATGAGATACAAATATATCCAAGGATATGATTGGTCATGAGTCAGAGCATTAGAGTCTTCAAGAAGAGGCTTCAAATCTCCCAAAAAAAGTGGACTACTGTTCAAGGCCAGTCATTACGTACAGTAAATATGGTTCTCAATATTCTATCACGATATAATATGACCCAACGTTCTGATGTATTCTCAGATGCTTTGAAATCGAAATTTGATGATGTCCAAGGAAGACTTGCATTCCGTCTTGCTGAATCTATTAATAGACACATAACGGAATTAAAAACTTTTCTAACTCATTTTGAAGATATAATTCAGGAAATGAGGAAAATTGAACAGAATTTTCATTGCGATATACTCCAACCAGCAAAAAACCGTGCTTCAAAAGACTTTGATGAATGGCCCCACGATCTAGAAATTATAGATCAAGCAGAAAATACTATACGTAAAATTATCGATATGTATGAAACAGAGCTTGCACTACGCAATCAGATTGTTTACGAAATTCAGGAATCTCTTACGCCTCAATTACATGTCATTTCTGCATATTTGATACTATGGACTTCAGAAATCTACATTGAACCAACAAGAATTCATGAGCTTATAGAAGAGTTTAGCTATGTTGAGAAGATCTATGAGCGTTATCAATCAAATGAAGCCATAAATCCCATTTCAAAATGAATTGTATATTTTCGATCAGCTTGCTTGGTATTTTGCCAGTGCAAGCCCATTTGTTAATTCGCCTTTCTGATAACTCCTAACAAGAATATTCTGAATTTTATCGTTTATTGCATATTCTGGTTCTCCCTGTAACATCACGCGATGTACTAAATCCAAAGAAACCTTAAGGTCATTCCTTGCAATTTCTTCATGTCCACCATGACAGATTGCAACTCCTCTTAGTTGGACTTGATTTGGGCCTCTCTTTGTAACAAACACACACTCTTTATCCCCTGCTTTAAGATGATCTGGGGAATGACCTATCAAATCCGAGCTCATAGACTGTATAGCTGAGAATAATCCTGTATAAAGACAGACTTCCTGTCCAGCAGGGCGATGACTGGCAAATAAGGGAAGCCCCCCATCATCAAAAACATAAACCTCGGACTCAGAGAAAATTTTTCCTAATATATGGAATCTCATCTCTTCATCATTTTCTTTGGAGGGTTTATCTTGAGAATTAGAGAAACTCAGTTCGTTTGATGTATCTTCGGTCTCATTGTCGAAATCTACCAAGAGAAATGGATTTGCTACAGGAAATATCTCATTAATTGGATGAAGATCTGTAAGTATTGCGAACGTTTTAAAGCCTTCAAGGTTAGGCTCGACAGAATTAGAAAAATGTATATTGAATTCTTTTCCAAAAGTTGCAGCAAACTTAGAGGTTATTTTATTCATTGTTTGCAAACTGATAGAACTTCCCGATATGACTGAAATGAAGATAGCCTCTAACCTTTCTAATTCTTCAGGTAATGTTTGTACTAATCTTTCTCCGATTTGATTAACCAGATCTTCCAAAACATCATCTAAGAGCTCTGATTGTGAAATACCATAGAAAATACACTCAGATTTTCCGAAAATTTGGAGTAAATCTGAAAATGATATCCCGAGTCCAGAAGTGGGTGATAATACTGATAAAATGCTTTCTAGGAATATTGTGAGTTTCCTATGATTCTCATCATCTGATAAATCGAAGTGAAAGTAACACTCACCTAAATTCTTCCTCTGATCTATTGGAAGGCCTCTCCCAGTATCAATAAATATCGGGATTGTGCCTCTATATTCAATAGAAGCAACTATGGTTCCTAGAATTCTTAATATTCCTTGTTCAGAGGAATTAAACAAAAAAAAGAGGAATGAAGAATTCAACAAATTGTGAACCTCGGCAATTGTTGAATCGGAATCAAAGACAACTACCTGGTCTGCGTATTCACTGAGTTCAGAAGACGAGCTAAGTAGCAAAACTGGAATTCTCTTCTCATTATTTCTTCCCAAAATTTTTTGTATGAGTTCGAGTTCGGGTTTCATATTATCTCCAAGACAAACGACTTTACCTCTTGGACGAAAATAATCCATCATTGTTGTATTACTTATAGACGAACTCAAGGTAAATTTCACTTTGAATCTGTTCGATTTTTGAAAAACGAGATTGGGAATTGTCATATAGAGATTGTGATTTCTTCAATTACTGATATCTCTCCTCCTCTTTCAATACGGATAATATCTACATGGTACATTTCATCTGAAAGACGGATCAAAGATCAAATATCTGTCTGAAAATTGGATCTAGGTTTAATTTTTTTGGTAATTTCAATAATCAATATTATTAGTAGATTCCAATCTGGTTATCCCTGTAAAAAAACGAAATATTTCCAAGTCTTAAGAACTTGACACTAGCTTTCTGGGCAAATTAAGGTGTTTTCTATAATGTCTTTTGAAATAAAAAAGTATGAGGGGGCGGGAAGACTTGGTAATATTAATTTGGGAAGGACTTATGAAACCCCCACAGTAATAAATCTGTACATAAAAAGAGAAGCCGTTCCTGACCCTATCGAGACTACCCTTAAAACCTATTCAAGTTCTTCTCGGTTAGACTCCATTCTTGAGACAACTAGAGTTCAAGATTCTAAATCCTCTTCAAGACCCTCTTGCTTTCTATACCCATCTTTACAAATGCAAGGAAAATCCATCTCCAATTTGACACAAATTCTCGAATTCTTTCCCGAAAAACATCGATCTTTGATTTTAAAAAATGATAATTTTCATCTTATCCCATGGGATCTCCCTGAGGTCTATCTCAATGGCGGTATAAACTATTTCAAGCATATTAACAACTTAATGTCACAATTAGGGGGCAATTTCACAAATTTCATATTGAACGTCCCTTTTCGGTCCATTCAGTCAGAATCTTGGAAGGAATTATCTAATTTAACGGTCGGAGTTGTAAGTTTAGGAGATATTTCATCTCTACTCAACCATCCAAAATTTTTGTTGTCATATTTATCCTCCGTAAAGGAAAAGATCGCTCCAAATGTTATGCTTTACGCACCTGGAGTCCCATCTTCTTTTATTCCTATCCTAACATATCTAGGGATTGATTTATTTGATTTATCTTTCCTTTCGGTTGTCAATACTTCAGATATTGTCCTTGAATTAGAAAATCAAATAGTAGATTACATGAACCTTATCAATCGAACTAAAGTTGCTTTTAGAGCAGGTAAATTAAGGGACTTGGTTCGAGTTTATTCAAATTCATATCCACCTCAAAAAACACTACTTAGAATGATTGACATTCAAGTATCTCTAGATAAAGGAACATCCATATATGGATCCAAGACGCTTTACTGTACAGACCAAACGGATTTCTCTAGACCTGAAGTAAACCGTTTTAGAGCAAGAGTAAAGGAAAGATACCTTACTGGTTCTCATATTCAAGCAATTCTTTTCCTTCCCTGTTCGGCCAAGAAACCTTATTCTCAATCAAAGTCACATCAAATATTCCAAAGGAGTATTAGAAGATCACTTAAAAGTAAACGCCATGCAGTTGCGGAAGTTATTCTGACTAGTCCCCTTGGTGTAGTTCCCAGAGAATTAGAGTATACATATCCAGCGGCACATTACGACATTCCAGTTACAGGTGATTGGAGCGAGCTAGAAAGACATCAGCTTGCTGAGGATGTGAAGTGCTTTTTAGAAAAAGCTCCACATGCAACTCAGCTTGTTGGATATGTTAAGGATACAGAGAAAGAGGTACTTGCGAAAGTTTGCAAAGAATTAAAGAGAGATATCTACTTGATCGATGAGGAGGTAACCTCTCTAATATCAAAAGAAGGACTTTACCAATTAAGACAATTACTTCAAGAAAAATTAAGTATAAAACCGATATCAAAGAGAAATAAAATCCAAGATTTTCTTCGAGCAGTAGCTGATTATCAATTTGGTCGTGGGATAGGGGAACTTCTCATTCCAGATGGGGTGCGACTTCTAGGGCATAAAGAACTAGGTATTCGTGTTCAATATTCAGAAAAACACTTAGCAACTTTCCGTGCTTCAACTGGTACAATGACATTATCAATTGAGGCTGCAAAACGTATGATTGATGCAGCCAAAAATATTGTGGTATTTGATGGAGATGAAATTCGGGGAACAACAATATTTGCGAACGCCATCAAGAAAGCAAGCGATGAAATTAGAATAAATGATGAAGTAATTGTAATGAACAGCAACAATGAGTTAATCGCAACGGGAATCGCTTATCTTCCAGGTGATTTATTAGTTCAAATGCCTAGAGGACTAGGCATAAAAATTCGACAAAAGGTGTAAAAGAATGAGCAATCAGATAAATCCACTTTTATCTAGTAGAATACGAGAAATTCGTCATGCATTCTTTGCAAAGAGTCTGGAGACCGCTCATGCGAAAATTTGGAGTAACATCTCCGAAAACGAAAAATATTTCACGATAACAATTGTAATACCCTCAAAGGGATGTAGCTGGGCATTATCGAAAAAAGGGGGATGTTCAGTTTGTGGATATGTTAATGACTCATCAAGAGAGAATGAAATTCCAATCAATCTAATTTCTAAGGAACTCACAAAGCTAATCATTGAATCAAATTACGATAAACCTTTGGAATTGCAAATCTTCAATTCGGGGAGTTTTTTTGACACTAAAGATATTCCAGATGAATTAAGGAATGAATTAATAGACCTAATTCAGAAATCTGGACAGGTATCCAAATTATCAGTCGAATGTAGACCAGAATACATCTTAACAGAAAAAACACTTATTGAAGACTTTCTTAAAGCCATCCCAGAAATAGAACTGGAAATAGGATTAGGTTTAGAGAGTTCAAACAATACGATCCTGCGAGATTGCTGGAACAAGGGAACTACTCTAGAAGATTATAAGTCTAGTGCGGAATATTTGAAATCAGTTGGAATTTCTGTCAAAAGTTATGTATTTATTAAACCTCCATTCCTTAATGAACAAGAAGCACTAAGAGACGCCATTAAAACGATATCTACTGCAATTGAAATTGGAACTGATGTTGTTTCAATCAATCCATGCAACATTCAGAATGGTACTTTGACCTACGAGCTTTTCAGTAAGGATGAATACCAACCTCCATGGTTGTGGACAGTTCTTCTTGTAATCAGGGTGATCAATACCCTATTTCCCACTACAAAGGTAATTTGTGATCCTACTGCGGCTGGTAAGGATCGAGGGGCCCATAATTGTGGGAAATGTGACAAAACTGTTCTTAAATTAATACAAAAAGCAGTTAAAAATGAGATACTCCCAGATGATTTGTCAAAAATCTGTTTATGTTATACTAATTGGGAGATTTTAGTAAATACTCCATGGGAATACCTTAGAACTCGACGAGTCTCACAA
>JAEOTC010000205.1 GCA_016840035.1 Candidatus Hodarchaeota archaeon
AACTTAACAAATACAGCAGGATCTCACGGAACTTGGGTCGCAGGTATCGCAGCAGGAGGTGGAATTAAAACAGCGAGTAATCAAGGTATAGCAAATGAATCTTGGATTCTGGATGCTGATTTGGATGAAGGACCAGAAGATTATCTGGATTTTACAATTTTAGGTGAAATAGCTGCGATTAATTGGGCAATAGAAAATGGAGTTGATATAATTAATCGAAGCTATGGAATTCCAGAAGGTGAAGAAGCATACTGGTCTATGAGATTAGTTCCAGATTTTCAAGCACGTTCAGCAGCTATACGTCAAGCAACTAAGCTAGGAGTATTATTTGTTCATTCAGCTGGAAATGATGGAGGTACCCACTTCACAATATCTACTGACAATCTCATCCATGAAATCACAGTCGGAGCTACAGATCAGGGAATGTATAATCTTGCCACATATAGCAGTCGCGGCCCAGTTTGGAGAACAGATGCTTTATCCCCTGATGTGGTAGCCCCTGGGACTAATGTGCCAACACCTGATGTTAATGGAGGATACGATGACCCCCAAGGCACTTCATTTGCCGCACCCCATGTTGCTGGAGTTGCTGCAATCCTAATAGGCGCTATGAGACAGAATGGAGTAGATGTCAATCCTGGTGCAATTAAAGCTTCACTTATGGCAACTGCATCGGATTTGGGAGCAGAAATACACGAACAAGGTACAGGACAAGTTAATGCAACAGCAGCTTTTGAATCATTATTGAATGCTCCTCGTATAGGGAATCATGCAATTATTGGTACGGTTAATCCAAAGAATATGCAATTTACAAACTTTCCTCATATCCTTCAAGGATCTAAAATCAGAAAACCATTTACATTCGTGTCTTCGGAATTCAACAATGTTTCTGTCCAGATTGAAGGTAATATATCCTCCTTTCTCACCATTAAAGAACAAAAATGGGTTAATAGTTCTAGTACGCTTCGCTTAATCGAAAGTAAATTATCCAATGGTAGTTTAGATGATCAATATTCACATTCGCTCACCTTACATTTTATCGTACCTGATGATGCTCAAATCGGTTCTTATTCTGGCCAAATCAAATTCAAAGTAAACTCTACCGATATTTATTCTACTCCATTCCAATTTAACATTGAATCAGGAAATAAAAAGATCGTTTTTGTTACGAAAAATAGAGCGAGTTATCCCTATAATACCTTAGGGGAATTCCTTGACTTTCAGGTTGGTTTAAGTGAACAGGGGATTGTAGTGAATGAGAATAATTCAGAAATTACAACAGCGGCTCTTGCTGGATATGATGCAATCTGGATAGCCGCTGGTAATAGAACATACCAAAAATATGAATATATTTCGTATTGGGATGAAATAGCAAGTTCAGGAGAAGAAACTGCAATAACAACTCAAGAACTAAATGCACTGAAATCCTTTATCTCAAATGGTGGAGGTCTAATTCTAACACCATTTAGTACTCCGCTAGGAATTGAGTCTCTCATCAATGATTGGGGTATCTCTACAAGAGAGTTAACAGCAGATATTGGAATTAAACCGGCAGAAATATCTCATTTCAACAGTATAGGCAAATCTACTCAATTCTTTGACGCATCAGGATCGTATTTTTCCGTTACCTCCCCCGCAACTCCATTAGCTTACAAAAATGAACGGGAAAATGTTGTAATGACATCGTATGATGACCCTAATGGAGGTCGAGTTGTTGTCGTCTCAGGAAGCACGTTCATTGCTACACGAGGATACAATAACAGAATAAATGATAATTTTGAATATGAAGACACACTATTTAATGATCGACTAGCAACAGATATTGTTGACTGGAGTACATCTTCTCAGCAATTGTTCGGTTCATTCGTACTAAACGATGATCAAATTACTTTCTCTCTTCACGCCTCGGTTGATTCGATCCCTGAAAATATGGCAATTATTGAGGGAAAGTCCAAGGATATGGCTACAGGTTTAGATTCTAATATATCTTCTCACATTCCCCAAAGTGGAACTAATGGCTGGTATAATTTCTCTTTTTCCCTACCAGGCGGAGTGTATGTCTTCAATTTTACCTGGGAATCAGAATTTGTCTCATTTGAATTTATTACAGATGAAATTAAGCCAAAAATCGGTTTTTTCGGTATGGATAACAATTCTTATCTGACTGAGGATTCAGAAATCACTTTTTGGTTCCGGGATGATGAGTCTGGAATTAATAGGTACAATGTGACAATGAGAGTTGATGGGATTCGGGTTGGATTTAATGGTCCTAAAGTCAACTATACTGGTACAGGTTTCTATATTGAGAAACCGCTCACTGTAGCTAATTATCCAGCAGGAACTCATGAAATTACGCTGACAGTATACGATATTGCTGGAAATTCAGCAAACACGAGGTTTGTTTTTATTCGAGGAACTCCTCCTGACTCAGGCACAACTGAAGGAAAGGTATCTGGGTTCTTATTAGAATCGCTTTTGGGAATAGTTTTAGTTACATATGCGATTCAATGTATAAGGAGAAAGAAATACTATATGTGATTCCTTCCTCCCCTTGATTTACGTCCCAAACTATTATATTTGAGAGTCAGGAATTACCTGATTCTCTTTCCATTATCCACAACAAGGATTCCTTTCTTGTATACCTTGTCGACATGATTGATTCCATAATTATAAGCAAAGAACCGATGATTCGGTGCATCAAATATTACAATGTCAGCATCCTTCCCAACTTCGAGAGACCCAATCCGGTCTGCACGGTCAATTGAGTGGGCTGCATTTATTGTTGCTGCTACTAGTGCTTCAGCAGCGGTCATTTTCATCCTCAGGACAGCTAGAGTCATCATCATCTGCATTGACTCACATAGATTTGCTGCACTAACATCGGTAGCAATTGCAACTGGTAAACCAGTCTCAATGATCTCTCGGGCTTTGGCATATGTACCAACATAACAGAAAGGAGAAGTAGGAAGTAGGACTACTACTGTGTCTTGTCCCTTTAATGCTTCCACTTCCTCCTTGGGAGTCCAGATTAAATGGTCTACGGAGACAAGATTTCCAATTTCAACAGATAATCGTGTACCTCCACTGTGTGCCAACCAATCACAATGGTTACGAAGTTTCATACCGTGATCCCTCGCTGCCATCAAAATGCTTCGGGTTTGATCTAAGGTATAGTAACCCTTTTCGCAAAAAACATCAGCATATTCTGCAAGATTTCTCTTAGAAATTTCTGGAATCCATTTTTCCACTATCTCATCAACCAATGCATCACTATTATGTTCAAATTCTGGAGGGATCCCTTGAGCTAAGAATGTGGGCACAAGATCCAAAGGATGATCCTCATTGAGCTTTTTAATTATCTCGAGTTGTTTTATCTCTCCCTCGAATGACATCTCATACCCACTTTTTGCTTCGATTGTGGTGGTCCCATGCATTAGCATCTTGTCTAATATCTTGGATGTAATTTTCACCTGATCCTCAAATGACGTATCCGCGGTTAACTTCAAGGATTTATTCATTCCTCCTCCCTGTTCTTTGATTTCCAGATATGAAATACCAAGAACGGCCATTTTTTCCAATTCATCTTCTCTAGTTCCTGAAAAAACCAAATGAACATGCGGATCAACTAATCCGGGAGTGACTAGTTTGTTTTTGGCATCAATGATTTCATATTCTCCAGAAAGTTGTTTTAAAACTTCATCTGTAGTTCCAACGGCAACAATCTTTCCATCTTCTACAGCAACAGCTCCATCAGTTATAATGGCAAGATTATTCATTTTTTCTTTAGTTCTAGGAATTTGACTTGAACCAGTAATTGTAACTAATTCATTGGAATTTACTATAACAAAATCTGCATCCAGAGGCATTATAATCCCACTTAAAATATTCTAAACGTCGATATACCTATTTCTCTCCCAAGGATGAACATGAACACAAAATTCTTTCCATTCACGTTTTTTGAGAAGAAGATATTTCTCATGAAATTGTGTCCCTAAAGAATCTTGGAGGTAGTTATCTTGAGAAAATTCGTCGATTGCTTCTCCTAAAGATCCTGGAAGAACCTCTATTCCCCTATTGTTGCGTTCATCCAAGGACATATCATATATATTCTCTTCAACTGATCTAGGAGGCTCTAATTGTCGATTAATGCCATCCAGTCCAGCCGAAAATAGACCTGCATATGCAAGGTAAAAATTACACGATCCGTCAGTAGGGCGATATTCTAATCTTGCAGCTTTTCTACTCCCTGGAGGAATCCTGATAAGAGTGGATCTATTATATTCTGCCCAGGAAATATATACGGGAGCTTCCCAGCCTGGAACAAGTCTTTTGTATGAATTAACTGAAGGATTTGTTAACAGAGTAAGGGCCTTTGCGTGATTTAAAATGCCTGCTAAGAATTGTTGAGCCAATGAACTAAGCCGAATACCCTTATTTTCACTAGAAAAGAGGTTTGTATCTTTTCCTTCATCTCGGAGATTTAAGTGAGTATGCAGTCCTGCACCATATTCACCATGCATCGGTTTGGGCATAAAAGACGCAATTAACCCATGTTTATCCGCAACTAATTTTATAATGAATTTAATTAAGTAAATTGTGTCAACCATCTGAAGTGCTTCAGAAAAAGGGAGATTAAACTCACTCTTTCCCGCTGGAACTTCGTGGTGATGCTTTTCAATATTTATCCCGATTTCTCTTAGCATTTCGGTAAGTTCCAATCTAAGATTGGTCCCTCGATCAGCAGGAGGTGATGCAAGATATCCAGCGTTATCAATTAATTTTACTTCCCCATTGTCCTGCTTATTAAATAAGAAAAATTCAATTTCGCTGGATGCAATACCTGACACAGATTGGCCTAGCTTCTCCTTCATGGATTGTAGAGTATTTTTTAAAATATAACGTGGATCTAGAAGAAACGGTTTGTCTGAATCTGGTTCATAGAGATCACAAACAACTCTGCCAATATTATATTCAAACAAATTAGATGGAAATACCACAAAACTGTGTATATCTGGTAGAAGTTTTACATCACTTTTGCTAACATCAACTACTCCTAAAGAAGATCCATCAGTATGGATTCCTTCCTTTAACACTTTTGAAAAATCTTGAGAAGGGATCCATAGCGTGTGTAAACCTCCTGATAAGTCAGTGAACTGTAAAGCTATTTCTTTTACTTCCTTTTTAGATATAATATCCAATATCTTATTAACGTTCATTTAAAAGACCTTAAAATCCATTGTTTTGTGAACTGCAGAAAATATATTCCGTTTATAGGTTGTAGTTTTCAATTTAACTCGTTCCAGAGTTTCTGGGATGACTAGTTTAAGGGAGACAATCCTCTTCATTTCTTTTTAAAATTAGGGTCTTGATCATTCTAATGTGGAAAATGACATTAAGCTTCTGTTTTTTACTGTGGATGGTTACAAGGAATACACTCGTGGTTCAAGGATGAAAAAAAATTTACAGATTGAAGAATTAAAAGAATTAATACTTATTGATGCAAAAAAGTTAGAATCTGACATTATTCAAATCCGTCGCCATATTCATATGTATCCAGAGACACTTTATGAAGAAGAAAACACAGCAAAATATATTGAAGAAGAATTAGAGAAAATTGGTATTAATTCCTCCCGAACGGCTAAAACTGGAGTCCTCGCAACGGTCAAAGGAAGCAGAGAGGGGAAGATTGTGGCATTGAGAGCTGATATCGATGCTCTCAATATAACGGAGGACGCTTCGGTTTCTTATAAGAGTCAGGTTGAAGGAAAAATGCATGCTTGTGGTCATGATGCACATACTGCGATGCTTCTTGGTGCAGCTCGACTTATCTACAAATATCATGATCACATTTCAGGACAAGTAAAACTAATTTTTCAACCTGCTGAAGAAGGAGGTGGAGGTGCAATGCGAATCATATCTGAAGGACACTTCACAGATGTTGATTGGGTTTTCGGACTTCATGTATGGGATCCCTTACCTTCTGGTGTTATTGGAATCCGAAGCGGACCGATTTTTGCTTCTTCGGATAGATTTCACATTACAATAAGCGGTAAAGGAGGACATGCAGCGGCTCCACACCAAACCATTGATCCTACTAGTGTTTCTGCAGATATTTATAATGCTTTGCAGAAATTGATATCACGAGAGATAGATCCATTTGAGTCCTGTGTACTATCTGTTCCTGTCTCGGAAGCGAGTGAAGCCCACAATATTATACCTACTTCATCAAAAATTAGTGGTACCTTGAGAACTTTTAATCCAGAAGTTAGGAGTTACTTAATAGACCGGATCAGAGATGTAGTGGAGGGGTATAGCTCTGCTTGGCGTTGTACATCCAAGGTGGATTTCGATCCAATATACTATCCTACCGTCGTTAATGATGAGACAGTAGTAGAGGCTCTTTTCAAGATCCTAGAAGATGTAGGCACTCTGAAAACTATGGATCGGACAATGGTCGGAGAAGATTTTTCATTCTATCTACGAGAAGCTAAGGGGGCTTTTTTAACTTTAGGAAATCGAAGTGAAGAAAAAGGAATTGTCTTCCCACATCATCATCCAAAATTTCAAGTGGATGAAGATAATCTATGGAGAGGAACTGCAATCTATACACTATTAGGTTTCTTTAATTCCTTTGTAGTTTAGAAAGTATGGTTTTTAATTAACGATGCACATTTCTCAATATCCGGTGATAACTCACGATCTTTGTCTAAGAAAGGTATTCTGTTACGAATCTTATTGAAAATCTCTTTATTATTAGGAGATATAACTTCATGGATTTCAGCCAAGTTTATCGCCTGTGCAACGCATAATAATTCAATAGCAAGAATATTATGTAAATTATCGATTATCTGTCTTAGTTTATTTGCTGAATTCATTCCCATACTTACGTGATCCTCTTGATTTGCAGAAACTGGAATATTATCGACAACTGCTGGTGTAGCCAGCTGTTTATTTTCAGATACTAGTGCTGCAGCAGTATATTGCGCAATCATAAAACCAGAATTCAATCCACTTCCAAATGATAAAAAAGGAGGTAATTTACTCAGGGATGGGTTCAATAGACGCTCGATTCGTCGTTCAGCAATTGTACCAAGCTCAGTGAGTGCAATAGACAAAAAATCTAGTATGAAAGCAATGGGTTCCCCATGAAAGTTCCCCCCACTCAAAACAGTTTCAGGTGAGAAGATTAAAGGATTGTCTGTGGATGAATTCATTTCAACTTCAATTATTCTTTTAGCATGATCTAAAGTATCATATACCGCTCCATGTACTGCAGGAGCGCATCTAAGTGAATAACTATCTTGATGTCCTATTAATTGTTTAGTTCGCTTACTTCCCTCAAGATATTGGTGAATCATTTTTGCAGACCTAATCTGTCCTGGATGAGGACGAGCTTGATGAATTAATGGATGTAAACTATCGATATTTCCCTGATGAACCTCCATACTTAATGCTGTTGTAATATTTGCGATTTTCACTAAATAATATGATTCAAAAGTAGATAGAGCTGCAATTGAGGTCATTGCTTGAGTTCCATTTAACAAAGCAAGACCCTCTTTTGCGACCAGTTTGAGAGGTTTTAATCCAATTTCAGTTAAGGCTTGAAAACCGTTTATTTGTTGATTACGAAAAAGAGCGGATCCTTTTCCTAATAAAACTAATGATAAGTGAGCTAAAGGGGCTAAATCACCACTAGCACCCAAACTGCCTTTGGATGGTACATTAGGAGTAATGTCATGATTCAAAAACTTTATAAGGTACTCAACTACATGTGCCCGAATACCAGAATGGCCTTTGGCAAATTTATTTATTTGCAATGCCATTATCCCACGCACTATTTCCTTTGAAAAATTGGGCCCAACTCCTGCAGAGTGACTCCTTATTAAATTCTCTTGTAATGCTT
>JAEOTC010000038.1 GCA_016840035.1 Candidatus Hodarchaeota archaeon
TCGGGTTTAGAGAATATAAAACCACGAATGGACCCTCAAATTCAACATTAGAAATTTGTGCGTTAGGGGGTAAAGCATTAATTAGGTCAGCTTTCAAATGATCAATTGCTAATTCACGGCTATACTTCGGAAGTTTTTTGGCCATTCATCTTTCGATCCTTTAGATTTAGTTTTCTTTTTTTTATATGTAAGAATTACCCAATTCTGTGCATTTCTCTCAGTTAATCCACTTTTAGAACACTATCCGATTTTTTAAGAGTGAATCTCCTTTATTACCAAATTTTTAATTTGGATCTTTAACCAGAGAGGGTTAAATATTTCTTATAATCATGAATTCTTGTGATATTCTGATTGATTGGGAAAATCTTAATATAATGAGGTGAAGGGGAATTTCTGAACTTCTTTTATTGCTTAATGTTAAGATCGAAAAGTATATTCCGATCTAGCTCTAATTTCGTACCTTATGAGTATGATACAAATTTAGGAAATATTAGAATGGATACAAAAAACCATTACAAGATTTAACATAATTCCCCGAAGAGAAATTTGATTCTTCGCTTTAAATTCCTCTATTCTCTCCCCCGCACACAGGAGTTTTTAAGGATTGCGTCATTATTCTTATAAAGGCGAGGTTAAGGGTTAGATTCACAATGCCGGGATCAGAAATTCTAGAATCGATCGTACCAAGATCAATAATAATTGGAAATTCTATTCTTGATAAAATCCCGCAAATAATTAAATCTCTAAGATTTAAACCAAAAGTAATGGTTTTTACAGGACCTAAAACTCGCCATATTATTGGAAATGATGTATTTTCAATATTAGAAAAGGGAAACATTTCCTTCGATTCCTTAATCATCGAAGAAGCTTCCATTGAAGCAGCTAATACTTATCAAGACTCAGTGAATGATAATGGGTCGAATTTGATAATTTGTGCTGGAGGGGGAAGAGTAATTGAAATAGGAAAATTCTGTTCTTTTAAAGCCAATCAAAAGACTGAATTGATCTCTGTACCAACAACAGCATCACATGACGGAATAGCTTCTCCATTCATTTTTTTAAATGATCCTACGGAAAAATATATTGGAGAAAGTAGGCCTCCTGTCGCGATTATTGCAGATATTGATAAAATAATTCAACACCCCGATTTGCCTCGCTATCTGGCAGCAGGCGTAGGAGACACGGTTGGAAAGATGACCGCCATTTGGGATTGGAGATATGCTCATAGAATTAAATCAGTGAAATTCTCACGTTTTGTCGGGGGAGTATTACAAAGTGCGGATTCATTATTTCAGAACCAAGTATCAGAAGCACTGGTAGATCAAGAAAATGCAATTAAAGTCGTTTTAAAAGCTTTATTAATAGCAGGAGTTCTTATGGGAACTTCTAATGATATCAGAGTTGGATATGGATCAGAACATCTTTTTTCTCAAGCTTTACACTCAGAAACACCAAATAAAGATATACTTCATGGGGAACGAGTAGCCCTAGGGACAATTCTAATGGCCAAATTACAAGGCCAAGATTATCAACAAATCATAAAGATATTGGATTCCGCTGGTTGCCCTACCTGTATAGACGACCTTGAGGATGAAATTGAACCAGAAGCAGTAATAAGAGCATTACAAAGAGCACATGAAGTGGATTCAATATATACAATTTTAGGTGAAACAGGTTTATCGAAAAAAGCAGCAGAAACACTTGCAATACAAACAAATGTAATTTCCTGAAATGAACATATATATCTCAAAGTTGAGGATATTGTCTAGTTGTATTTTTTAAGTCAAATTCCCAATAATCAATTAATGGAGATTAAGGATGAACACAAAAACTGAGAGCCCAGTTGTTGGTATAATAATAAGTTTATTTACCGATACAGGGCCTCAAGTAGTTTTGAACTCCGCTGAAACTCATGTATCAGAAGATCAAGCATTTAATCTTTCAATTCGCATAATGACGCTTATAGGTGAAGGGATCAGTGAGGATATTTTTGGTCCATTACCAATTCCTTCAAATGAAGAATTCCTATGTTTAGCATATGCCTTTTTTGTCAAATCGACGTTTACAACTGATCCTCGTCTAAAGAAAAGACCTTCTGTTATTTGCATCGTTTTCAAAAGACAACTCAAACGAATTGTGTCACACGCTCATGGACTCATCTTTTCCTATTTATCAAATGTTACCCCAGAATTATTTAGAACCGAAGACGATTTTAAAACTGTGAAGATGAGAGAAATCGATACTCGTTTGACTGCTTTAATAAGTACAAATCCCATAAGAATATATCGAGTTTCCAGGGACACACTTGTTGAACATATTGACCCAATTATGATTCCATCCGATGCCTATGTTGTCGCAGATCTTGAGAAAAAGACTCTTTTCGTTTTGTATGATCAACATCTATCTCCTGTCCAGAAAAGAAATGTAAGTATAATGATTGACGGGTTGAATGGGAAAGAATATCGACGTGGTTTTAATAAGAGAATAGTCGATTCTGAAGAAGAAAAAGAACAATTACTGAACTTCTTCGGATTAGCAAAAAATTTGTAACGAGGTATTATTTTTGGAACTACCAAGTGCTTATGGGATAGAGCTATCGAGCTTTATAGATTTGGTTCGCTTAATCACGAGTTCAAGTCCAGATAGACCATCTACCATTTTTAAATGGAAAACAACTGATGATACTTACAATTATGGTTCTTTTGCCATTTTTCCTGGATACTTTGATTATCGTGCTTTACCAGTACTTTTCTATATAACAGTTGAATCTGAACTTGAAAATGAAGGACAAGGATTAGTACGCTATGATTTACAAAAATCTGATGACCAGATCACGTTTTTAAAATTTCTAAAAGAGCAAGATTTAGAAAATGCTCATACGGGGTTAATCCGTTTTATTCCAATAATAAATCTCAAATCAGCCCCCACGATCTTTACTGACCTAGCTTGAGGAAACTCGAATGCTTATTGAAGGGAGTATTGTTAGGGCTGTTGAAATATCTGACAAAAACCCCAAAGCTTGGATATTCAGGCTAAATAATGGAGGAGAATATTCAACTCATCTAGGAAGAATTGACCATGACAGGATCATCGGATCAAAATATGGAAGCATAATCAATCTCACCAAAGGGAAAATAATCATTCTGAAACCTACTCCTAGGGAATTCATTCGTTCTTTTTCGCTTAAAACGCAGATAATGTACGAAGATGATTGTGCAATAGCCTGTAGTGTGGCTGGAATCGGAAATGGTATGAGAGTTGGGGAAGCAGGAACTGGTTCAGGTGCTTTAACAACTTTTCTTGCTTGGGCAGTCGCTCCTGATGGACATGTCTATTCTTTCGATAATAATGAAAAGCATCTGAACAATGCGAGGCAGAATCTCCAATTGACCGGGTTACAAGATAATATTACCTTGAAACTCCACGACATTAGAGAATCAGTCGATATTCCTGAACTTGATGCGTTTTTTTTGGATTTTTCCACCCCTTATGAAGCTATTAACTCAGTTACTAGAAATCTTAAAAGTGGGGGTCATTTAGTATGTTTTGTGCCTAATTGGGGTCAAGTAGAACAGATTATTGAAGTAATAAATCTGAACCCCGAACTAATTTTACAAAGAGTCTTCGAAATAAATAAACGAGATTTCAATGTCAACCCAAAAAAACATATAATGCGACCCAAATTCAGGTCTATTGTGTATTCGGGAATACTGATTCACGCCATAAAGATTCTTTCCTAGCTTTGAGATGCCATTATGATCTATATTCCAAAGGAAGTATATCGAAATTTTCTCCAATTTGCACTCGAAAATGCAAATCCTTTAGATAGGTCACGAAATTGGAGAGAATGTATAGGTTTAATTCTTGGTCGAATTAAAGGGGAGGAAGTGATTGTGACAGATATTATACCAATAGGCTCGGGTTCATCAGTTTTTGTGGATATAAGTGATTATGAAAAAGTTTTTTCTTTGATTTCATTTGATCGAATTGATCAGGGAGAAGTAATTGTAGGTTGGGCACATACACACCCAGGATTGGGATTATTTTTCTCAGGAACAGATATTGGAACTCAAATAACGTATCAAAGTATGCATTCTTTATCCTTTGGATTAGTTCTTGATCCAACTAAAGTAAACTCTAGATCACCTGGATTCAATATTTATAGAGTAGACTCAGTTTCTTCACAACCTTATACAATTGACTATCAATTTACAGAAGAATTTAGCTTTCTTTCAGTATATAATCAACTTGCACACGAATTATATGATATTGCAATTCCATTTATTGAAATAAAACCCGAGTTAACAGCAGTTAATGTGTTAACCTGGAAAAATATTACTCTTACATTAGAAGAATCTTCTAATATTGAACAAAATCAATTGTTTACAGTTAAACTTATTTTAAATATGCCCCGTTCCCAGTTCTTTCGAGTTACTTATAAAACGAAGGTCTACAACGCGACAACAAATTATATGTTGAATAATGAGGAATCTCAGGAATACTTCCATGAATCGTTTGATTCAGGCACATTAGCTACATTTTCTTTCGGTTTTAACAGCCCCAATCGGGCTATAGTACAATTAGTTGATATGAAAATTACTGATTATAACCAAAAGTATTTTGATGCTCCAGCTATGGGAATTGAAGTATCCCCTGAAGATTAGAACCTTAATCTTCTAAGTTTTTATACTTTCGATTACCATATATGCCTAGCAACACAAAAGCACAAAAAATAAAGAATACACCATAGAATAACACAAATAGAATGTATGGGGGTTCTGGTAAACTCTCTACAAATTCGAAGGACATATTTTGGGAAAAGAACACGTTCTTTACTGTCTTATCCCCATCAAAAATATGGTAATGGAGTCTAAAAGCAAATTTGTAATTCCCATATGTAGGTAAAGGTAACTGATCAATGATTAGAAGTTCAGACTTTGAGGAATTTGGAGGTAGAACTAACTCTTCTGGGATGTCTGATTGATAATCGCGCCGCACGGCTGTTGTTAGATTGTCGGTTTCACCTGTGAGTACTTCATATACTTCTACAGCAAAGCTATGGATCACAATCGATTCATCGTTCCCGATAATGGTAGTATACGAAGCATTTACACGTAGCTTAGAGTTATTGACAAGTTGTGGAGTCAACGTAGTCTGGCCAGTTGTAGGCTCATCCAAAATTAATTCTTCCAATGTAACAAACTCTCCATCCTTTTCCACCTCAAGATTTACTTGTTGGATTTTAATCAGATGAGGTTCGGTTTGCGCTCTTGCACCATCAACCTGAATCATCTTAGGCTGAGTAAATGGCATTATTCCTAAAGAAAGTACTGTTACAAATACGATGAGACTTGGTTGGATGATTTTACGTATCATGGGGCGCACCGATCTATATACTCTTTGAAGAGAATCTTTTTTTGTCGTTAAGACTGAAAGGTTCTTTTTTTGATTCCGACTATATCTTTTATGCACTTTTGTTGGTACTTAGCTCTCTTCATCAAAGATTATGGAACTCAATCTATTTCTTATTGCCTCTTTTCTACGGTCAAAAATCGCGTTAAAGGTGTTATTAACCATTAAAGGACCCTTTTGAACAATAACCCCTCCATTTGTAAGATCATGTTCAGAAGAAGTGACATTGAGTTTAGTAGATGTTCCCGTTTTCTTTGCTATTTCTGATTCTAGGGAATTCGTATTAATAGATTGTACATCACTAGGGTGTAAGGAAATCGTCATTTCTCCGCCCTCTAAAATCGAACAACTTACTACTATTAAATCAGTAAGAGAATTTGAATACCTCTGGTCTTTTTGTTCTCGCATTTCTTTTATTCTGTAAATACTGTTCTCAAATATCTCTTGAACCAAGGATTCTTTGAGATTTTCGAGGTCAATCTTATTCTTAATCCGTATTCGCGATAATTCTCTTTGAACCTCGATTTCTTGTCTTGAGATTTTTTCTTGTTCTATTTTTTCTTTTAATTCCGAATTCTTACTTCTTGCTTGATTTAAAATCTCATCGGCTTCTTTCTTTGCTTCTTTCAGGATGGTTTCTGCACTGTTTTGTGCATCCTGTAGTATCTCTTGCTCCAACTGTTGAATATCTGACATGTTTCTCTATCCTCTAAATATCCACACCATTTAGACATCAATCAAGTCTCATAATCGGATAATTCTCTTCTAGAAGATCCTCTATTGTCTGCTTAATTGCATTTTGAGCATTTGAAATTTCTTCCTCTGAAAAGAATTTATTCAACTCCTTTATTATCATATAATTTGGGTCTTTTTGATTCCCATTCGATAAAATCTGGTAAATTTCTCTCTCAATTAAGCCTCTTGAGAATTTATCCTTTAAGATGTCGAATATAATTTCGTGAGCTATCAATATTTTTAATTCGTTTTGGTCAATCCTATTTATTACTTCCGTAGTAAATACTAAGACTGAAAAATCATCTTTAACTTGACTAGTAGCATCTAATGAAAAAACAGAGATGTAAGATGGTTCAAACCGATTTTCTAGGGCTGTTCGAAATATATATGGTTTAACTGAAATACGATATCGATTGGAAATTCGTGCAGAAAATTCTCTGAGATTGGATTGTATTGTAACTAAAGCCGCCTTTGCTTTCCTTAACTCATTCAGGTATTGCATAGATTCTTTCGAAATATCTTCAATTACCTTAATTACTGGAAAGATTTGAATCCCTGTTCGAACTTTCATTCTCATCTGGACCTCGATCTTCTCTGTGAAGTCTTCATACGGAATAATATCCTGATCTCTTTGTCTTAGAAGAGGGAGATTTTTAATGTCATTAAATGCTAATACCTCTGATTCAGATACTGAATTGTCTTCACAATAGATATACTTCAGAACAGCAGAAAAGTATTCCATCCCAGTCGATAATGCGCTTGAATCTAAGGCTTTAAAAACTGGAATCGAGAAAACAATAATTAAAAATTTCTCTTCATTTTCTTCAGTTAAATGAAAATAAAACGGACTTACTTTCTGGTTTTCTAACTGGATTAATCCATTAATACCATAAAATCGAACTTGTTCGATAACATCAAGTAAATTAGAATATTGTAGTGTTACTCTCTCAAACTCGATTGCCATCCATTCTTCAATAGTTAAACGAAGTTGAAATTGTTGGGTCGGTGGAATCTTCTGGTGAGTGCTCATTCTATTAGAAAAGAGGTTGAGGAGCTAATAAAAAAATTACTCCCCATCAATATCGTTGACTTGCTCGTTGATATGCTACCCAAAAAAGGAACATAAAAATAGCGAATGCCATAAAAATGGCACTAGATCGACTTATGGTTTCCAGAGCACCAGAAGCAAAATTCACAAGCTGAAAAAGGACCAATGTCAACCATCCAACAATACTCGTGTCACGACTTGTTAGTAATCCTTTCCAGTACCGGATGATAAGTAATAAAACTCCTAGAATTACCACCGCAATATGTATCCAACCCAAAAATCCTTCAAAACTCTCAGTGAAGAATAAAAATAAGGTTTCAAAAATGATAAAGCAGCCTAAAGAAATTAAGGTTATTAGTAGTTCTGGAATGTTCACATCACGGTCAACCTGTTGCGCTCCCTCATATACTAAATATATAGCTCCTCCAATTGTAGCCGAATCCGCTAGAATAAGAGCAGATGTATATAACACATCAATTCGAGATGTCCAGTACTCAATAAGCTGCACGAAAAAGGAAAAAATTCCTGACTGGGAACCTAAAGGATCATATCCAAAATAGAAACCGATTACAACCATTAATGGTAAGGGAAGATAAATTAAAGTCAATAGTCTAGTTTTCCGTTGATTAGAGAATATTTTCCCTTCTTCCTTCCATCCAAAAAGGTAGACTGCTATAAAATACCCACCAAAAAGTGATAAAATTGGTGCTAGAATTGGAAATAGGAAAACAATTCCGAGGATGAAATTAAATCCATAAAAAGCTTTGATTGTAGTAGGTAATCGCCAAACTTCACGGCCAAATGTTTCATAAGCATCACCTATTTGATATCTTTTACCGTAGGTCCAAAAAAATAAGGGAACAGCCATGACAAGGGGTCCAATTCCGTAAACAATGAAATCGGAAATAAAGATCAATTCAGGGTCATTTAAAAACCAAATTACACCTCCTACAAATATGAAAGATAATAAATAGAAGTAAACTGGTATTAAAATGAACTGTAGTAGGACTACTAACCGTCCATAATGAATATAGCTTTCGTACTCACTCAAAAAAACATCAACTCTAAAATACTGACACTCTTGCTAGATTGAGTGGATGACACCTCTTAAAAATGTATCTTAAGAGCTATTTTGAATCCTATCCTATCAACCAGTTTTTTATTTCAGTTCCAAATGCGCTCAAAATAGTCTAAATGGGAGTTTGACTAATGGTAGATGAAAAAGCAAAAGAAAATTTTCCTTATCATTCCGATTATTATCACTTAATAAAAGGTAAAACCATTTCAAGACGTGGTCGTTGGTGGACAGCGGTTTTACTCGTTCAATCCGTTGATGACGCTGAAAAAAGGATAGTCGTCATTCAAAGGTGGCAAAAAAGGAATAAAGCAGATCCTGATGCCGAGGGTAAAATGTCAAGTTATTGGGCTCAAGCGAAATCGTTTAATCTGAATTCAAGTAAACCATGGGAGGTTCTAAGGGAGACAGTTGAAGAATGGTTATCAAAGAATGATTGGAAATAATGAAAAGAGGAAAATTCGGTATTCCTCATTATACAATTTTGATATATTCATAGGCTTTAATCTTTGACTCAAAACCATAATGGATATTTTGGAATTCAGTTCTGAAACCTGATACCTCCTTGGCTACTACAAGTGGATCTTTCTTATCTACAAGAACAGCTTTAAAAAATTCTGCAATAGTGACCATATCTGATTCTTTCATACCCAATCGAGTAATTTCCTGGGTTCCGATTCGAATTCCTCCTGGATTCAAATAATTACGCTTTTCTAAAATATCCCAAGGTAATAAATTTCGGTTTGCTACAATATGTGCTTTCTCGAGTCTTTGTTCAACATCAGCACCTAATCCAATTGTATCTTGGAAGTTAGTAATATCGACTAACAATGTATGAGATTCGGTAAAACCTTTATCTGGACAAACAACTTGAAATCCTCTTTCATATAATGCTTGACCTAATGCCTTTGCATTAAGAATTATTTGTTTAGAGTATGCTTCTCCAAATCTTATGAATTCTGCAGCTGCTACAGCAAGACCTGCAACATGCATCAAATGATGATTTGAAGTCATCCCAGGAAAAGCTGCTGCTTTAATTTGATCCGCTAGTTCTTCTTGAGAAGCTATCACTATTCCTTTCTGAGGTCCGGGGAAAGTTTTATGTGTAGACATAGTCATTGTATCTGTTCCTTCCTTTATGGGATCTTGAAATTGTTTTCCAGCAATTAATCCTGCTACATGTGCAGCATCATAATTTACATGCGCACCAACCTCATGAGAGATTGGGATTAGCTCCTTGAGAGGATGGGGAAAAAGAAAAACACTTGCACCAAATTGAACGAGTCTCGGTTTTTTCTCACGAATTGCTTTTATTGCGGCATCAACATCGATATTTAGCCCATAACGATCAAAAGGAATGTAATCAACATCTAATCGTGAAACAGCACCTGCTGTTCCTCCAATAAACGAACCGGATTTTGCAGAAAGAGGTCCAGAGCTAATATGTCCTCCTACCGGAATCGAAATAGCCATCATCTTATCATGAGCTTTCGTAAAAGCAGTATAGACAGTAAGATTTGCAACAACCCCAGATATCGGACGAGCATCAATAAAAGGTGCTTTATAGAGCTCCTTCAAGAGCTTCAAAGTAAGCTCTTCCATATCATCAAAATACTCATTCCCTGGATAGACCCGTTCTCCTATCCACCCCTCTGCATATCTATGTGCTAAATCAGAAATCGCAGCTTCTCTTACTGCAGGGCTTGTTAGGTTTTCTGAAGCAATTAAAGGAATGGCATTATTCCAATAATTATGGTGAGCCTCGAGTATACTCCGAATTTTCTTAAAAGTTGGATCATCAGTCAATTTTATTCCACACGTATTCTACTATTTGTAAAAGTAATTAATAATAATTCTAAAAAAAATTTCTTAATAATTATACTTACCTCCGAAGGCCATTAATTGAAAAAGATTGTTCCTTAATAGCAAGTTAAACCCAAGTTTTTACAAGAATCTTGCTGGTAGGATTAAAACAATACAATAATAAGTTGTGAGAATCAATGAAAACACAATTATATGATTGGCATGTAGAAAATGGAGACATTGTTGACTTCGCAGGCTTCAAGATGCCTATAATGTACACTTCCATAATTGAGGAGCATCTAGCAGTTAGAAATACAGTTGGTATCTTTGATGTTTCTCATATGGGTCGAATGTGGATTCAAGGTGAAGATTCCGAGAAATTCCTTAACGTTCTAGTACCACGTGACCTCTCGAAAACCGCTGTAGGTAGAGCTTCCTACACCTTCATGCTTAATGAACAGGGGGGCTTTCGGGACGATTTAGTATTCGAGAGGGTTGATGAAAATAAATGGTTGCTTGTATGGAATGCTGGAAACTATAGTAAAATAATACATTGGATCAATTCAAATTCAAAATTGATTCAAAATTTTCATAAACTTGATGTTTTATTTGAAAATATCTCTCAATCCTCTGCAATGTATGCTTTACAAGGTCCTAAGGCAGAAACTCTCTTAAAGCGCGTTTTACCGGAAGATTTATCTCCACCCAAATCTTGGAGCATTTTACAAACGATGATTGACGGCTGTGATGTAATCATTTCCGGAACTGGGTATTCAGGAGAATCTGGATACGAAATAATTATTCTGAATACAACCAAAGCAGATAATCAAAAAGCAGTCAAAGTATGGATGAAACTACTTCAAGAAGGCGCTGAATTTGCTATCAAACCATGTGGATTAGGGGCGCGTGATTCACTTAGATTAGAGGCAGGATATCATCTCTATGGAAATGATATCTCAGAAGATATTAATCCACACGAAGCAGAGTTATTTTTTCCCCCATTTATACATATGAACAAACCATACTTTGTAGGAAAATCTCAACTAGAAAATTTGAAGGATAAACCTCTTAAAAAAATACGTGTAGGTTTGATTTCTTTGAAAAAGGGTCCTAATCCCCGTCCCGGTTTGAAACTATATAAAGATGGAACGGAAATAGGTATTATTTCTTCTGGGGGCTTTTCTCCACTCTTGAATATCGGAATCGGAATGGGATACATCCTTCCAGAGCATAACACCGAGGGCACACTAATTCAGTTCCAAGTCAGAGAGAAAATGCATGATTTGAAAATTAAGAAATATCCTTTGTACGACCCAGATAAGTTTGGAAAATCACGGAAAGTATGAAAATTACTTCTTTTTCTTCTTTGCTTTAGTCTTCTTACCCGATTCCCCAGATATTGATCCAAGTTCAGATAAGGCATCTGAAAATAAGTCAATCAAGTCTGGGGGTTTAACCTCGGCCGGTTTAGAAGATTCTGATTCGGGTATTTCTTCATAAGCAACTTCAGGAATGCCAAAAATCTCATTAGTATCACTTGATTCATCTTCTGCTAAGGAATCTACCACAGAATCAAAGGTACTAGTGACATCCTTATCAAAAAGACTTTTAGTCTCTTCAAACGGTTTAGTTTCCTGTCTGGGAGGGATAATGCTTTCTGTATCAACTAAGGCCTTTTCCAATTCCTGTAGACCAGGGAGCTGTTGTTTTTGTAAACTCTCTGCATCAGGTTCCAGCTGAAGGGACTTGAGTTGAGTTGGTTTTACAACTTCCTCTTTTTTAGGTTGAAAAGTTGACTCCAAGTCGCTTAGATCTGGTGTACCTGTTGTCTCCTCAACAAAACTGGGTGAAATTGCAGGTTTCGGTTCAGAAATTATGTCTGGGGTGGAGGTTGTAGCATCTTTCTTTAATAAACGCCCGAAAGCATCTACTTCCCATTCTTCCTCACTTGTAGATGTATCTTTTTGCGATAATGAACGAAGGACATCAGCTCCTCTTACCTTGGTATCCCCACGAGAGCTAAAAAGTGTAGTAACCTCATCATCTGATAGAGTAATCCCCTCTTTAGTTATCTGAGTCTGGTCAGGAAGAATCTCATCTTCCATCGTGGGAGAGGTTAATGTTGATTCTTCAGGAGTCGGATCTCGGGAAAATAGACTTGAAAGTTCCGCATCACTAAGGGTAGTAGAGGTAATTTCTCCATCTTTTTTGAGAGGAATTTCTAAAACTTCGTCACTAATTTGCGGTTGTGCGGTTAAAGCTGGTTCTTCCTGCACTGTATCTCTGGATTGAGGCTCTGGTTCGTGTGTCAGAGGTGGAGCCCCAAAAGGATCTGGTAATGGGGATTCAGGTTTAATACCTTTTATAACATCTATAATCTCATCTTCTTCTATAACTTCAGGAGCAGTAGGTTGTTCTATTTGTGGTTCTTCGGCATGAGTAATTATTTCAGATGTATCAACCAATGTAGGCGTCGGTAGTTTCTCGGTTTCAATTTCAATTTGATCTTTCAAAGGTTGAGATTTCAAGAAACTGCTCCGTGCTTCTGTTAACCGTTTAAATTCCTTTTTGAACTTCTTAGGTTGAATTCTTAGATCATCAATATGTTGTTGTATCTTATCAACTTTTTCTGAATCTTTTTGATCAGAAACATAGTTTAACATGAATACAAGTGAACCACCTATTTCATCAGAGCGATTAATCATATTTGCTAATTTACTAGTATATTCCAAATATCTAAAGACTAGATCCAAATTATCGGTTGAGATTGCTGTATCGATGACATCACAGCTAGTTGTGAAGAGTGCATCCAAATCCTCTAATTCTTCTAGTTTCTCTATTGTCTGTTGAAAAGCAGTTAAAACAGAATCATCGGAGATGCTGCAAAGATGTTTTGTAAGGAGTGCTAACAGCTTTGCTTCGTGTTTTTTTGCCTTAAACTTGTTACATATATAAATTCCCCTCTCAAATGTACGAATAGCTCTTTTGGGGGTAGAAGATTGAGTAGCTAGGTTGTAATAAATATCAACCACCCCATCAAAGTCATTAGCTCCCCTGAGATAATCAGCTGCAAGGTATGCATATTCAGAAGCTAGGTCAGGATTCTCTTCAGCAACCATCTGAGCGAATCTCTGGCAAACATGGGCACCAAGTTGATTCTTTTCCGCAACAAGTTCAGGATTTGTAACAATTTGCTGGATTAAACTATCTAAATACTCTCTTGCTTTTTCAATATTAGCTTTATTAACCAGGTTCTGAATAAAGGTGAGTGAATGCTCAACAATATCAGAAAAGGGGAGACTTGACCTCTCAGACATTATGGACATTAATTTAATGGCTTCAGCAGCGAAACCAAACTCTACAAGCTTACCTGTGTATTTGAATACAAGTTTATCGCCAGGATCAACGAGAGCACTGCCATATACAAGATTAACCAGGGAAATGATGCCATCAGAGGCCTCATAAGTTAAAGCAGACGAAGATATCAAATTATCATAGAATTTTTCAGAATACTTAATGTATTCATCGAGTGGAGGTGATAGAACTTCATTTACAACAATGAGTAAGGAGACATCGGGAAATTTTGATAAGAGAGGATCTACTACCTTCTTTGTTATTTTCTTAAAATCATCTTTTACAGAATGGATTTGTATGATCTTACGGAATATCTTAAGGGACGGTTCTTTTACTTGAATAAAAGTAATGCTAAAAATCATGTGAAGAAATTCAAGGGCTTTTTCTGGTTTGGTGTCATCCTCAAATAAAGCAGCTACATCAAGTGCAAATTTTATTGCGGAATTGTAGTCTTCATTATCAAGAGAAATCTTTGCATATTCTTTTATCGATTGGATTGCGATTTTATATTGTTGGTGAGTTTTACCAAATCTAAAAATCAGATCGGTCATTTTAGCTGCATCTTCAAATTGATCAAATTCCAAAAATCGATTTCGCATTTTTCCAAGATATTTGATGACATCAGGGATGCTCCCAGAACTTTCTATATATCGAGCATTTTGTACACTGAAAATATAAGCATCTTGAAACATTCCTTGATCTAACTGTCTATCGATAATACTCGAAACAATTGAAATGCACTTCTTATATTCCTCTTTCTCCTCGTATTCTTTTAGAATAATGTCTGTAATTTTCTGTGATAACTCCACTGAATAATCAAGGAGCTCTTCTTGATATTTCACTAACACTTGAAGTGCGCCTTGCTCATCTCCCATTCGTTTATAGGCCTCTGAGGTTTCAAAAACATACTTTTGTACAAGATCAACTCTTTGAGTGTGTTCTAATAAATGATCAAGAAAACGACCAATTGAGTCAATAGCTCTTGTAAAATCGTTTTGTTTACCTTGGAGAACTACTAGTTGATCCAGAATATGGGCAGCTCTATCAATTTCATTGTTACCCAAAAGCTCATTAATGAATTTTTGCAGCAGTTCATAATCAATTTGATCTGATTGGAGCATTAAACTCGCAATATAACGGATATATTCAAAAATCATATCACGATGGTCATACTCTCTGAGTTTGTCAATAAATTGGCAACAGAACTTCACTACATCTTTTATCTTCTTTGTTTCTAACAAACGAGATAATTCTAGGTTGATCATTTCTTGAGCAGTAAGAACAGCCTGACTCACAAGCATTTCATCAACATATTTCAAAACAATTTTTTCTCTCTTCTTTGGATCCTCAATAGTTTGAAGAGCAGTCTGTATAAATGATTTTGATCGATCTTTCATTCCTAATTTGCCTAATAAATCACCCATCGCTAATTGTTTTTCTATCCGACGAGAATCGTCATCTTTGTAGGCCTTCCCGATTAGATTTTCGACAAATTGGAGATAATTCTTTGCTGCTTCACTTTCATTTAAGTCTGCAAGACCTCTTACGACACCAAGACTAAAATCAACAGCTTCTTCAACTTTATTCAATTCATAGTACAATTTAATAGCTTGATTACTAAGTTCACATGCTTTTACATATGTTTCAGTGTCCATAAGTGCATCTGCAGCTTCTAAAGTAATTTCTAATGCTTTCTCCTTCTTCCCTTGGGTTTCAAGTGTCAGAATTAGGCGATTAATATAGCGTTGGTAATGGGTTTTCTCCTTCGCAGCCTTAAGTAAATTTGTTGTTTCCTCTAATGTACTCATTATTTCGAAATTAGCCTTTCTTTCTTCTTGAACACCAAGCGCAATATCGATTAAGAAAATAATGTCATCCATGAACCCATCCTTTTGCCCTGCTGCAAACGAATCCTCACTAGCGCTAATCTCTTTAATAGCAAAGTGTGCATATCGAAGAGCATTTTCCCACATAACTACGGGTAATCGAGCATGTTTATAGAATTCTGCTTGTTTCTTTGCTAAAAGTAAGATAGTTGATATTGAATCTGGTGAAATTTTTTCCGATAAATAGTGATCTAACACTAAATCACATAAATTGGCCGCATTTAGGTGTTTATTTTGATCAGCAAGCATTTCTATGGATTCGAAAACAAATTCAACGGAAGTATCTAAATCAATGGCTAGTAAATCCGATGTGATTTCAGATTGAATCTTAACTACTTTAGAGTCTTTATTTTGATCAACGAAAAATTGGATAAGCTTTCTTCCAAATCGCAAAATACCTTTAGAGTTCTTTTCTTTGCGGAAGCGTCTTAATAAAACCTCTGTGATTTTTGATGCAGCTTTGAGATTTCCCTCTTTCTCTTTCTGTTCAATAATTTGTAAGAAATGGCCAACTGCTACATTAATTATAATCTGATCCATTGGTTTCTTTGAGAGAGCCCCAATAGTTTGAAAGATTAGTTCTGAAGCATCATACAAATAGCTGAATGATATCTGAGGGATTTCTTGATTAATTAATCGTGCGATTTCATCCTGATCTATAGTAATCTCTGTGGGAGTGGATATAGTACCATCAGACTTTCGGAAACGTAAAAACCAAGAATCAAATTTTCTAAGGATTATACATTCTACTCCTCCAGAATGGGAAATTTCCACTTCCTTGACTGGTAAGGGTTGTCCGACTTCTACAACTTCTTTCACTTTTACTATAAATTTATCAAAATCTTCAGCTTTACTGAATTCAGACATGTCAAATTCAGACAAATCAACAAGTGTGACTTCATCTTGTTCTACTGAAGGGGTTTCTTGCGATGAAGAGAATATTTTAGGATCATCAACATCAACTATACTATCCATTTGAGGTATGGAAACAGAATCTTCTGATTCAAGTCTTTCTGGTTTTAGTACTAACGATTCAATTCGTTCTGCAGAATCATAAATTGCTGAAAATGATAGAAAATCGATTCCAGATTCACTAATCAATTCTACAAGCTTATCTTGGTTTACTTCCTCTTTTGAGTAGACTTTTCGTATGAGTAATTCTTCACCTCTAGACAATACAACTGCGTATTTTCCCTCTGGAGTGTAATAGATTGAAGCAAAACCTGATTTCGAGTGTAACATCTCGATTCGTGTAAGCTGCTTATCACCAGGAGGAATTGTCAATATTTTACTTGTTATTTTTGTTGTTTTTTCATGAATAACTTCCTCCTCTTCTTCAGATGTTGAGTCAGTAATGATTCCAAACTTTTCAGTCATTTCGTTAACAGGTTGGGTCACAGGAGTCGAATCAGCAGTATCTTCTATCGAGAAAGCCTGAAATTCATCTTTAATAGTTGTAACTAGTAGATCGGCTATATCAAAAATAGCAGAGAAACTAAAAAATTCCACTCCGGCTTCACTAAGGAGATCTACCATTCGGTCCTGGTCGAGTTTGGCTGGAGAGAGAGAAGAAGAGTTAATTTGTCTATCATTTTGGAAAAAATTTAATACATATCGTTCTCCACTTTCTCTAATCTCGACTTCAACCCCAGAAGTAGAAGGAAGCTCTAACCGAATCAGTTTTTCGTCTCGGGTTGCCATAAGTAATCGTTCATCCTATGAGATTTATCATATAATGTCTCTTCTAAAAGATTTTCTAATTCTCAAGAATGTTATTATATGTATAGAGTTGTTTTCTGATAAGTAAGTGTTTAATTTAAGAAAATGATCAGAACTCTTAATTTCTTTCCTTACTCTATGTGTGTCCTAGATTTATGTACCTAGGGTTTCAGTACTATTCATTAAAATACGATTTAAGAAATATAATGACTGATAATGAGGTTAAGAACTAGATAATACGTAAATTACTTTCCAAAGTGAGTAAGACCTCGAAATCAATTTATTCTATTGATTTCTCAACGAAGATTTGAATTAAATTGATGATGGTCTCAACTGACTTTTCCAAAGCAATAACAGGTACAAATTCTTTCTTGCTATGAAAATTCATTGCTCCAGAGAAAATATTTGGAGTTGGTAAACCCTGATAACTCAAACGAGCTCCGTCAGTTCCTCCACGAATTACTTTTTTGATAACAGGAATACCTGAACGCTTAATCGCTTCCTCTGCATACTCCATCAGCTCGGGCACCTCATCGATTTTATACTTCATATTCTTGTAAGATTCTTTTATTGTCAATTTAATTTTAGCAGAGGGATATTTTTTCTGGATTTCATCTGTAAAATCCTTTACTTCTTGAATTTTCTCTTGAAGAATTGTATAATCGAAATCACGAATAATAAACTTTATTTTTGCTTCGTTCACGGAGCCACTAATTACATAGGGGTGATAGTATCCCTCATATCCTTCTGTCATCTCAGGAGATTCATTAACAGGGAATAACTGTATAAGATCTGACAGAATTCTAATTGCATTTACCATTTTATCTTTTGCATATCCAGGGTGACAATTAAAGCCAGAAATTAAAATATCACCACCTGCGGCATTGAAAGTTTCTGATTCCAGTACTCCCATCTCATCCCCATCAATCGTATACCCGTAATCCGCATTTAAAGATTCTACATCAAGGCCATCAACTCCACGACCGACCTCTTCATCTGGAGTAAAAACAATCTTAATTGTTCCATGTTTAATTTCGGGATTAGATTTCAATTTGGAGATTGAGGCCATAATTGCAGCAATTCCAGCTTTGTCATCTCCACCCAATAATGTTGTACCATCAGAAGTCACAATATCACTTCCAATAAACTTTAGCAATGCAGGTGTTTCTTGGGGAGAGATTACAAGATCAGGATTATTTAAAAGTTGGATATCTCCTCCCTGATAATTTTTCACGATTTGTGGCTTAACATTTTCGCCAGATTCTTCGGGAGAAGTGTCTAAATGACCCAAAAAACAGATTATTGGAATCTTTTGGGCTTCTTCATCTGAGAGATTTGAAGGAATTGTTGCTATAACATAGCAGTTCTCTGTTAAGACAGTATCAGCTATACCTAAATCTTTTAGCTCTTGGACGAGAATTTTCGCTAGATTAAATTGATGTTTTGTACTCGGAATAGATTTCTCATCTTCCTTACTTGTTGTATGGATTTTAACATACTTTAAAAATCGATCTAAGACATCTGAAGTCATTAATACCACCATTGAGAAATGAGAAAATAGAGAATTTAATTCTTATAGATGAGGTAAAAAAGAAAAAAAGGGAGGAAAACTTTGATTCTAACTTCCACGAGTTACGGGGAGGTGTGGAAGAAGTAAGGCGGCCAATAAGCCAATTTCACGGTTTTGAGTGTACACAACGCCAGGGCCTGTATATCTGATCACGACACCCTCTCCACCAAGCATGAAACTCTTTCGACCACCTACTTTTGAAACTTTATGCTCAATTCCTGCTTGATAAGCCATCATCACGCCATTATCTACAACAAACTCTTGACCTGGTTCTAATTCGTGACGTTCAACGTATCCATAACCCCCAATCCAAACATCACCATCAGCTTCCGCCATGATTTTGGTTAACATGAGTCCTTCACCTCCTAAAACTCCTTTAAAACCCCCAAATTTAGAGGTTACCCCAATACTCGTAGTCCCACAAATATAAGCATCGCGACTGAGAACCCATTCTTCACCTTGCTTTAAATGAAGATGAACTATATCACCTGGTGCACCATGTGCGAATGCAACAACTCCAGGTGGAGAACCATCAGAAATTGAGAAGAAATTCTGAAACATCGATTCACCGGAGAATTTTCGCTTTAAACCTCTCATAACTCCGCCAGCTGATTTAGTTTCCATGTTCACATGGCCATCCATGTATACCATTGCTCCTCCTTCAGCACGAACCTTTTGACCTGGATTGTCAATCGTAATTTTAACTACTGCAAAAGCAGGATCCCCAACTACCTCATATTTTAAAAAAGATGTGTCTTTATTGATTGTCATTATTTTTCACTTAATATTTCCTTGAATTTTTATTTTAATGAACAAATCTATTCATTCAATTTCCGTTCTATTCTGATTAAAAGCTGTACTAAAACGGAAAACGAAAATTACGTTAAAATTTGGAAACGCATGCTTAAATCGTTTAAAATTGTATTAAAATCTGAGAAGATATAAAATTGCATCTTGTTCTTCATACAAAGTCTCGATAACTCGGAATCCTTTACAGAATAAACTATATCCGCTTTCTTTGCCGCATAAAAATCCCCACTCCCGTCTCCTATATAGAGAACATTATATCCTTTCTCTTGATAGTCAAGAACAAGATCCTCTTTAAAATTCCGAGAAATTTCATGCTTTTTTGTTGGGAACTCAAATGAGATCCCCGTTGAAGTATATTTGCTAATACCAGAAACAATTGGAATATGATTTTTCGTTTCTATTTTATTCAGAAAGAACTCAATTATAAAATCCAATCCAGCTGATACAATCATTAAAGGAATGCTAAATTCTTCGCAGAATAATGCGAGTTTATTAAAGGATGGTCGAAAAACTATCTTTGAATCAAGTACCTTCAATATGGTTTCACGAGGAACTTTTAGTGTAGAAAATTGTTTTGTTAAACACTCCTCAAGAGTTATTTCTCCCTTTAGGAGTTGATTGTCATATTTCCTCCAATTTCCTGAACCATATAGATTCAGGATAAGAAGTGCAGTATCTTCTATTACAATTGTTCCATCGAAGTCAGAAAGTATAACATATTTTGGCATCGGCAACAAATTTCAATCGTGATTTTAAATTGGCCTCAATCATAAGGCATTCGTTTGCCAGCTAGATACTCCTTATGATGGTCTTTAACTAACATCAGAAAGAATAATCCGATTATGTATATTATTCCCAGTACTACAAAGCCAACTCGGTAAGAGGTAGGTATGCTTCCAGTAATTTCTTGAGTAATAGATAATACTGCAGCAAAAATTGACATACCAATGGCACTTCCACCTTTATTCACCAATTTACTAAAGCCGAAATATTGGCCAACCTTATCTTCCGGGGCTAGTTCAATAACCATTTGACGATTTGCTACCCAAGTAGAGCCTTGTGCTCCTCCAATAATTAATGCTGCTAGAAATAGTAGTATAAGCCAAACAGTCCCCATATTCGGATCATTCGTATCTGCAAGTATGGCAATAATAAGTGCAAATAAATATCCAATTCCTACGACAAGAAACGCCATTTTTGGGCCTCTTTTATCTGATACAGGCCCGATAGCAAGTGTTAAGACACTCGCTCCAATGACTCCAACAAAAATCAACACGAGGGGCATCTCCCCTGAAAGTCCCCAGGCATCCTCGGCAGCTGGTAGCATATACGTGATTATTGTATTAACAACATCAACCGTTAGTATCCATCCGATCATAAATAACAGCATATCTCGATAGGTGACAACTTCTTTAGCGGTGGATTTTAATTCATTAAAGGCGCTTTTGAATACACCAAGAGTGGATTGAGACTCTTTTTTTGTTCTTTCAGTTACCCAAAGAAAGGGAATTGCCGTAATCAAAAATGCTAAAGCGCATATCAGCCACATCCATTGAAAGTCTCCGAGTACGATCTGGTCAAATGGGATTACTTCTCCTCCCTTATCAAGTGGTGCACTTAATGGGACTCCGTCTTCGCTTAAAGGGGTATGTGCTGATATTCCGACAATTGGGAGAAGAAACAAGATTGCTATGGCAATGAATGATCCTACATATCCAATAGCTATCCCAATTGCTGATACATTCCCGATTTCATCCTCTGCACAGATATGGGGAATCATAGCGTCATAAAAAAGGTTCCCCCACTGGTAGGTAATATTTGCTAGGATAAATAGGAAAAAAGCAATCCAAAAATTCGTGAAGAAAAAAACAATACCTGAAGTTAGGATACAGAGAGTTCCTAATAAGACAACTTTGCTCTTCCTTTCCCCGCTTTTGTCACTTAAAGCTCCCATAAACGGTATTGTAATGGCTACAAATATTGTTGAAATCGATCCTGCTAGTCCAGCAAGAAAATTCGACTCACTCCAGCTTAAACCTTGTTGCATACCGAGTAAAGTAAAAAATTTAATCACTGTTAATGAAACAATACCCATAGAGAAGATAGTATTTGCTAAATCATACATAGACCATAGTAATACATTCCCACGGGTAGAACGTTTATTTATTAGAGCTGTACTTGTAGACATGATTCAATCTTCCAGTTTGAGTATCGGCACTTGGTTTTGTTATAAAGTTTTTTAGAATAAAATCTAAAGATGGATGAGAGAAATAGTTAAAAAATTTCCCCAAAGGATGGACGCACGAATGAACGAATATCCAGCCACTGTGAACGTCTCCCCTCCACACGGACACTCACCCATGTATGTTATGCACAAATTTTTTGGGAGAAAACAAGAAAGACTGATCAATCATTATATAAGGACATTTACACAAGACGAGGGAGAAATTGTCTTAGATCCATTTTGTGGGAGCGGAGTTACCTTAGGTGAAACCCTAAGACTAAAAAGGAAGGCTATAGGAGTAGATATTAATCCTATTTCCGTATTTGTTACAAGAAATACACTCACCTTTATTTCTGGAAAAAAAATCTTAGAGGAATTTAAAGCAATAGAAAATGACTTAAAAAATGAAATTTCCAATTTATATAAAACTACATGCTCTAAATGTGGAAAAAAAGTTACAGCAATTTGTTTTTCTTGGCAAGATTCTAACCTATACGATAAACGCTACTTCTGCTCTCAAGATGGTAAGAGAGTAGAAAAAACAGACTTTAAAGATATTGAACAGTACAATGGAATTAGAAGTTATTTTGAAAACGAGTTTAATAATCTTAATGAATCCAGTACTTATTGGTTTCCTAAAAATCCTCTCTATTACTCTAATGGGAGGGCTTTTCTTAAGAAGGAGAGGTATAATCATATACATGAACTTTTCACGAAAAGGAACATAGCAAGTCTTGCCTTACTTCTTCATAGAATTAACCAGATATCTCCACAAGACCTTCGGAGTTCCTTTCTCTTTGCTTTTTCTAGTATGGTCCACCTAGCTTCGAAGATGACCCCAGTCAGGCCAACAAGACCTTTTAGTTCTTCTTGGATTCAACCGAGTTACTGGTATTGCCCTCATAATATGGAATCAAATGTTTGGGAGCTATTTGAGCGTGCCATCATCGGTAAACAGGGATTATTAAAGGCAAAACGGGATTTAAATAGAAAAATACAGAATATTAAAAAAGTAAACACTTTTTCTGAGCTAGAAACATCCCCTAATCCAACCTATTTTCTGATCAATACTGATATTACAAGATTAACTCAAATTCCTGAGAATTCAGTCGATTACGTAATTACTGATCCTCCTTATGGACATTCCATTCAATATGGTGAGCTACTATATCTATGGGGATCATGGTTGAATGTTGTGAACGATTACAATGAGACTTTTCAGGATGAAATTATAATTAACCATAGACAAGACAAGAGTATTTCTGAATATGAATCACTGTTGAAACTGGCTTTAAATAAGATATATCTGACTCTGAAACCAGATAAATTCTGTACAATCACATTTCATAGTCCAAATCTCACAATTCGAAATCTATTATATCGTTCAGCAATTCAGACTGGATTTATTTTTGATGAACTTGTCTTTCATGCCCCAGCACGAGCATCAGCTAAAAGTCTTCTTCAACCTGCAGGATCTCAACAAGGAGATTTCTTCTTTCACTTTAAAAAGCCATTAAAGAAATTAAAACAAGTATTCCAACCTATTACAGGAGAAGAGCTAGAAAAATGGATAGTGGAAATCGTTAAAGATATCATAGTTAAGGAAGAAAATCCCTTGCCTTATAATCAAATACAAAATAAATTAGATCCGTTTTTATATGAAAAATTGTATAAATCCAAACTTCTGTTGAATTTCAATCCTAAGGAAGTTAAAAAAACTTTAAAGAAATACATTGGTATAGAATTTTCACTTTTCGAGAACCCAGATGGTAAATCTAAGAATGATATTCTTTGGGGGCTTGTTTGATGAGGGTTCAAGCTCGAAGATTACAGTTTTGTTCAGAAACTAATTAATAAAATATCAACGATACATATTTTTATCAACAAAATTGCCTTCTATTTTGATATTCTATTGAAGGTTATGATATGGAATGGAAATAATATGTCACTGGACCTTAACCACGTCATAGATGATTTTAATAAGTCTGGATTAGACAAATTGATAGAAAAATTAGATCACGTAGCTTACAGAGTGAAAAGGGGAGAACGATTAACCACTATGCAAGCTATGATGAATTTACTACCTTATCGCGAGTTCAAGAACTTCAAAATCATCAAAGCAGATGCAATTACTACATGTATTAAGCTTCATGAGACCCTCCCTGTAATAGTAATTTCTGAAGGACTCAGTGAAGATTCCATTGTGGAAAAATATTGTCAAAAATATGGATCGCGTGTCCATCATTTAGCCTACTTGGTCAAAGATATAGAAAAAGTCGTAGAAATTCAAAAATCCCGAGGAGTGGAGTTTACAAGCGATCAGGTTATTGGTAGCGTATCAGAAGGCATAAAGCAAATTTTTACAATGCCAACAGAGACCACAAATCACATCGTTGAATATATCCAACGTTTTGGAGATTTTGATGGATTTTTCACTCCAAGTAATGTGGAAAACTTGATGATCTCTACTGCTAAGCTTGGAGAAGCATGATCACGTCTGAATGAAAATAATGGATTGACATATCTTATGGTAGAGCACGAACACTGGGCAATCTTTGTTGAAGGAGAGGAGGTAAAATGGACATTTGGGGATCCTAAAGAGGATTTTCAACAAATTGTTGTCGATTTTTTAAAAGGTCTTAGGTCGTTCGGGGAAGAACTCTTCGGCGAAGGGATTGCTAGTATCACCTTTGATCTTCCTCAATATTCAGGTACGAAAACAGCCGAAATATTCATTGTTTCACTTCATAATCATTTTTATTTTATTATCAGCAATCCCGCAACTACTCTGATGTTAATATCTTCAAAAGAAGGTATTCCTTTCAATATCAAGGAAGTAATGACTGCAGTTCTGGTGGGACAGCTCTCAATTTTATATGCTACCAGTATTGAAGATGTGAACGAGAAAGACAAATATAGAATTACGAAGCAATTCCAAAACATAATCCTTGATATCAACCCAATTTATATTGAGAATAACAAGGTAGAAACCATAGTCGGGAAATCTGGAACAAATTTTGGTATTCTATCATTAGAAGAATGTATGCTATTCCATTATTTCTTAAGAAAGAAAGCAGAACAGGCTGATTATATTTCTCCGACGAGTTGGTGTTTAATCTCTCATCAAGATGGAGGAGACATTCCCTTTTCCTATAATGTTGAAGATGATGTGCTACTCGGTGGATATTTTGCCGCAATCATTGGCCTATTATCAACATTATTTAACTCCAAACCACGATTCCTTGCTTTTGGGAGTTCTAGTATAAGAAAACTACGTTTCATTTATGGAAACGAATTTTTTATGGCGATTGATAAGAGATTCATGCTTGATCTCCTTCTAACTCGCAAATTCCAGAAACAATTCTTTGAATCAAGCTATTCAGTGATTAAAGATATCGCGATTGGAATAAAAGATCTAATTATAGAGGAAATATTACAGCTAAGCGAGGAAAAACTTAGGGTGTTTTCAGCAGAAGATTTACTAGATTTGTACATTGGAGAAACAACAGAAACTATGACCTTCGCATTTGGGGATGATGAGGAAGATTCAGAACTACTTCGAGAAGAACAAATTAATCAATTACTAAGAGTTTGGGGAAGACTCTTGACAGAATTATGAGATCAGCCTTTCTATTACTAGGGAGAAAAAATGGATTAGTCTAATTCTACATCACATGAACCTTGAGTTGTAGATATAAAGGATTTTGACTTGGAAATTAGAGACTGTAAAAACTGAGTTAATTTTTCCCTATTGAGAGTCTTAAATTCATGAAGGGAGAGATTCAGATTGGCTAGATCGTCATTGATAGCACTTTGTGTCTCGGAATCAATTTTACCTATACTAATGAAAACTGGTTGTACGTCTACAGTGTCATAAAGATGTTTAAATAGTGCATAATCTCTTTTTACTTCATTGAAGTATTTTATATCCATTTTGTCGAAGATGTAGATCATACCAATTGAACCATGGAAATCTCTCAAACGAGAATTATTGATTTGGCTTTCCAAGTGCAATCTTTTAAGATGAAGTCGAACTAAAACGCTATTAATTTCAATTCGTCTCTCGGTGAGGGAATTCGATTGAAGTGAATTTACCTCAATGTCTCCTAACTCTAACATGAAATTCCTAACTAATTCGGGAGGAGAGCCAGCTATTGAAATCTTAAAAGGAAATTCTCTTCTAAGCATAAGAAGAACAACCAATTAGTTATCTTAAGAAGAATTTCTTTGGAATTCCGAATTAATTTCTTATTGAATCGTAAAGTTAACAACATTGGCTAGACTTCTCAGGTAAATGGAGAATCTTACGAATTTTTTTACGAACCACGCTTGACACACACCCACATCCGTGAGGGTGAGCTAGTATTGCATCTTGGGGACATTGTAGTGCGCATGCTCCACATTCAATACACTTCTTCTCCTCGATTATTTCTGCTTTATTATCTTTATTTAAAGTAATAATTTGATGTGGACAAACATCTAAGCACCAAGAACATCCATTACATCGCTCTACAAATATGACTGCAACCATTTCTATCACATCTCAAACTAATAGGTGTTTAATATCATTTTCAATTAGTGGTATGATTATTGCTATAAGACAAAGTATCACTGCGGGTATCATAAATAATGTGAGGTCACTTTCAACATCTAGATGATTTGTATAAGGTGTATTTCCAGCAAGATCTAGAACTATGAATATACTTACCACAGATGTCAGAGCTATCCAAAATATTACCGTGAACAATGAATCAGTTTTTCCTTGTGTAATTAGGAGGAGAATCGTCCCAAAGATATTAAGTGTTGCCATCACAAGGCCCTTCTTAAAGAAAGAGGATGTGAAATCGAAAAATGGATAAAACCAGATAAATGCAAAATTTGTCACCAATCCAATAATTAAGAGCTGTAAAACAACAACAACCCAAAATGAGGTCAAAGGAATTTGTATAACCGCTAAAATTCCAAGAATCAATAATAAGGGTAAGAAAAGAACACAACCGACGAAAAAAGCGTGTTGAATTCCCATAAGAGTTCTAAAGGGAACATTAAATGTGATTCTGGAGCTTTCAGGTTCTTTAGTGTATAATTTCAAGAAGGAATTTATATCTCCGATATCTACAGGCCCAAAATTAGGTTTCCATCCAGCTTTAGCCAATACTTTGCGATCTACTCCCGTTGCTGACAGTTGGGGTAAAATAAGTGAAGAATGATCAATATGATCTCTGAGATTAAATAATCTAATTGCTTCTAATATTTGTGTATGCGTAAAATGGCCTCCGCCTGCGGCACACCAGACATTGATACCATCAGAATCAATGATCAACAAAAAACAATCAATTTTTTCTTTACAAAGTGTATTATAGACCGAATTCACAGTCCAATAGTAATTCGCGGTTACAATTACTGGTGAAGATCTTTGAGGAGTCCCAATTCGATATAATCCAGGTATGATACTTTTTCGTGTGAATATTCCATTGATAATGCAGTATCCCGTCTTAAGTCGTGGAAACTGGCCAAGAAGAGATTCCAAGGAAGAATATTCTGTAGTTATTGCGGAGGTATCTTTCAGTTTTGTTACTTCAAACAATTTCACGGTATTCTTTTTATACAACAGAGTGTATTCAAAAAGGTGAGAAAGCTTTCTTTCTAGGTTCTTAACCGGAGATGTTGAAGATATGTCTTTGAAGATGGATATCTGATCACGTACGAAATTAGAAGTGGAAAACTTAAGTTTAGAGAATCTAGATACCGGAGTAGTGTCAGCTGCAAGATAAAATATTCCTTCATCTTTAAGAAATTGATCGATTTGTTTTAAGAATAACTTTTGTTGTAAAGATGAAAATTCAGAGAGTGCAAATGTAGAAATTATAAAATCAAACTTTCCAGAGCTCCCTAAACGCTCAATAATTGAACTTGAGAGAAAATTACCTTGAAGAAATTCAACCCTAGTACTTTCTTGCCTTGCTGTCTCTTTTGCGAAGTCTATCATTTCCTCTGAGATGTCAATAGCAATAACCTCATGGCCTTGCTGCGCAAGATCAAGTGATAAACGTCCAGTTCCAGAACCAATCTCAAGCACACGTCCCTGCTTACTAATTCTAGATTTTATCACGTCGTATATTAATTCGGCCTCTGGAAATTTCTTTTTAAACTCCAGATCATAAGTTTGAGGATCTTTTTCCAAAGCTTTCATATAAACAAGAGACATGGTCAAACAAGAGGAGAAATGCCTCCATAGTTAAATAATTGTAGTTAGATAAAAACAATCTAGACATTACTTCAGTACATCTCTAAAGGGATTTATCAATATTTTTTTTCTAATCTAATTCCTTAATCGCATTATACCGGTAACAATTTGTTACATGATCATTAACCATACCTATCGACTGCATATAGGCATAACAAATAGTAGGCCCTACAAAATTAAACCCACGCTTCTTTAGATCTTTACTAATTTCTTCTGAAAGGGGAGTCGATGCAGGAAGCTCAGAAAGTGATTTGAAACGATTATGAATCGGTTTAAATTTCACAAAGGACCAAATATATTCGTTAAAAGAATTAAACTCTTTTTGTACTTCAATGAACATCTGTGCATTATTAATTGCACTCTTTACTTTCAGTTTATTTCGTATGATTCCTTTGTCTTCTATTAGGCGGGAGAAATCCTGATCTGTAAATTGAGCTACCTTTAGAACGTCAAAATTAGCGAATGCTTTACGGTACCCATTCCGACGTTTTAAGATGGTTGCCCAACTTAACCCAGCTTGTGCTCCTTCCAATATCAATAATTCAAATAATTCCAGGTCATCATGTACAGGTACTCCCCATTCTTTATCATGATAATCACGCATTAGCTTATCCTCTCCGGCCCATTCACATCGTTCTACCTTCTTACCCACTTTTAGTCACCTAAATCTCTGATATCTGTTCTTTCCTCTTGGTTATAATCGTATCCAAGCAACAAAGCATACAGACAACAGCTAGAGTTAAATAAAAAGTATCAAAGGATCATTCATATCGTCCCCCATAACAATATCAGAAACCATCAATTATAGAGCGGTTGTAGCAATGAGTGATTTCTTTAATTTGGTAAATAACAAGCAAGAAAATGCAAAAAACATTTTCGTCCTCGGAATATCATGGGATAAATCATCCTCTTATCGGCTAGGTGCTCTCAAAGGTCCTAATTATATTAGAAACTCTACATCATCACAAATTTACAATAGTTTTACTGAAACAGGGATTGACTTATCTCAACGATGGAATGTGATCGATCTAGGAAATATCAATACAGCGTTTGAGGACCTTGATAAACTTATAACTAACATTCGTGACCGAATTGTTGAACATAGGAGTAAAGAACCAATTTTCTTTTTAGGAGGGGATCATTTAGTTACATACCTCTGTCTACATGCACTAAATCCTAAAAATACGGGTATAATCTATTTTGACGCTCACCCAGATCTTTATGAAAACTATGAAGGTGACAAATTTTCGCACGCTTGTGTATTACAGCGAGTGTTCGAGTATACGGACATTATGCCTCATAACCTTGTTCAAATTGGGATTAGGGCATCCACAAAACCTCAAAGGGATTTTTCCGAAGAAAATGGAATTCTTGTTTATTCTAGAAAGGAAGCACAAAAACTAGAGTTAGAGAAAATTAAGAATCAGATCAAAGAAAAACTTGGACATCTGGAACAGATATATGTATCATTTGATATGGATGTTTTAGATCCAGCTTTTGCACCTGGAGTTGGAAATCCCGAACCAGCAGGACTTTCAACGTCTAATATTATAGATTTGATTCATGAACTAAGAGGATTGCCAATCAAATTCTTTGATATAGTCGAAGTAAATCCAACTCATGATTATTCTAATATTACCGCGTGTGCTGCAGCTAAAATAATTAAAGAAATGTTAGGAGTAATTCCTTAACTCATTAAGGGTTTAGATTTTAAACAGAACTGTTCAAGTGTAATTGAATTGTCAATCCCGTTGAAAATCAAAGTAAAGGTAATTTATTTTCTGAATGAAGAGTTTTCATCCCAAGAAACAGTCATTGTAGAAAAAAAACGATCAGAATCTATGTTGCACATAGTTCTCAAGCTCTTCGCATTATTATATTTCTTTAAAAGCACCCATCAGTTAATTTTAGAGCCAAAAGTGCGAGTTCGGGGTTTTAGACCTGATTTAGTCTCATATAGACCTTCAGAAATTCCCAGTGAGGTCGAACCTGAAGTTGACCTTTGGATTGAATGTAAGAAAGTTAAAATCTCGAAACTAAAGACCCTTGCACAATATTTGCCTTTTTCACAGATATATTGGTTCCACTTAGATCATATGTTGAGAAAGAAAAGAATTGACCTTGAAGGATTATCAGAGATAGAAATAATTGGTGTTAATATTACTAAAAGAGATCTTGCAATTCTTGAGAATAGTTTAATTACTCAATCCCCAATTTGGAACGTAAAACAAGATGGAGGTTCAAATATTACTATTACCACGCTGAATTCAGAAATCTGTATAGAATTTATAAATATCAAGACGAAAAGTGATCACTGATATAATTTTACATAGTTTTTGAGTAAAGACCTCTGGTTGCTTGGAGAATCTGTGCATCTGTTAGGATATGAGTATCAACAATGAATTGATCAACAGACCCTATTGGATATCTAACTCCATCTAGTGGAGGTATAATCAGTTTTCTAAGCTCATTTTTGATTTTTTGAGTATTTATGATCATTTGATCCCGTGAAAAGAATTGAGTGGCATTTACGCTAATTTTTGGTGTAATTTGCAGGGAATTTTGGTAATCAAGAAGAACAAGATAAGCTTCGGTTAATAAATTCTCACGTTTTCTCCAATTGTCTTGGGTTAAAATTTCAAGAAGTATAGGTTGAAGATCAGTGGCAATTGGGAGAAAAGAAAAGGCAAATCCAAACCATTTTGAATATGGAACATAGGTTTTACATAAAATAAATGCTAATCTAATTATATATCTTACAAGTCTAGTAGCAACCAGCCTAGACCCCAAATCGTCTCCTTTAGGAGCAGAACGGCCAACAAACGCCATTTCTTCCGAAATATGGTCCCACTCCGAGAGTATCTTGAAGTACCATACATTCTCAGGATAATAAGAAAAATACTTTCTGACCTTAGGAAGTTCTCCAAGAGATTGGTGAAATATTTTTCCAGCTGTTAATTCAAGTAGTCTTTGTTCTGGCAGAATTAACCAATCTATATCAGTTAAGTTGGTAGAATCAATGCAAAGTACCTTTCGTAGGTATGAATTGACAGTAAAAATATCCACACGATGATTTACAAGACCCTCAGATGTTGGTTCGAGAAACTGGTTCATATTATCATTTGGATCAGGTTTACTCCAGTGAGTTGAATATCCTTGAATACTATATGGGAGTTTCTGCCGTAGAAGTAAATCTATCTTCTGATGAAGACTATGATAGTCGGTTTCTGAAAGGAATAACTGTAATCGCGGACCCCAGTGATGATCTGATGATATATGATCATCAAATCCTAGAACTTCAGACCCTGGGCCGATTAATGATGCATCATATTGTAATAACGGATAGTATTTTTCTAAAAGGGGTTTAAGGGCGTCTTCAAAGAAAATCTGGCTCAATTTTAAACCTTGGATAAAAGAGGGACTCATAAATTAGCATTTCACTTCAGAGAGAAAAACTTTCAGATGAGAGAAAACTAAAGGTGGTGATTGAAAGTAAAAGTATATAGTCTATAACGCAGCTAAAACCTGTAAAACACAATTTTCTATTTGAAAACGACATAATTTTATGTTAAAGGGCTTACATCTTTAACAAATTTGGATTCATTTAGTATTCGTGACTTTCAGTCTTCTTATACTGATTATATTATATAAATACCCAAGTATTTTGGAGTCTTTGCATGAAAAATGGGGATTTTCCGAAAATGAACTTCTCAAATTCGGTTTGACGCTCCTTCACTTATAAAACCCTATTATCAAAATAACTACACTTACTTTCTACCGAACACGACCATGGGAACTCTTCTCTGACAGAATCACGATCAAGAAGAGATGATTGTTGAAATACTTTGGAAAATTTCTTTTATTAAATTGGTCGTCTCAGTACTTATCATTAATCTTTCAGAGTATTAGAATTCTATATTATCTACCCTTTTACGAATCAATGTCTGAAGATCTTTCAAAGATTGACTACTCTCAGAAGTTTTTGAGGGTTGAATTTGACGAAATTTTTCTATCAACAGTTTCTCTTCAGTGGTCACTCTCATGATGATATTCTTTGGATTTTCTGAGGTAAATCTACCTTTATTGTCTCTTTTCTGACTGTTCATTCTAGATAGCCTTCTTTGAATCCTCGTTACACGGATATTTCTGACAATCAAGTGAATCATGTAATTATTTTTCGTTTATTTATATACTTCTTAGAAGATACCGTGGGGTGTCCCCATGGGGGGGAATCTGGGCCCAAGATGCGCTTTGAATGGGAGAGGTTAGTGAAAATGACAAACTTGTTCAAGAAAAAGAAAAAAATCATCTTAACATTTTATTTTTCCGTGTTACACGGAGTAATAATCATCAGAAAATTTACTATCAGGTATCATATCAGATTTATGTTCTGAGTGCTCAATCAGTTCATTTGAAACATATACTTTGCTTGAAAAATTGTTCATACTACTAACTTGGGGGGTCTGTGGACTTATCAACACTTTCTCACTTCTTTTTGAGTGTAACAATTTGAGGAGAAATAAATATGTCTCATTTTACAAGAATAAAAACGAAAATCACAGATCGAAGTTGTTTATTGAAGACTCTAAAAAATCTACAATATACCGTAGAAGAAGATTCTACAATACGAGGATATAATCGAAGAACCCGAAAGGGGGATATTGTTATTAAAACGAATGGAGAATTCGATGTAGGATTTATTAAAGGTAAAGACTCGTCCTACCAAATTCTCGCTGATTGGTATGGAGCTACCGCCGCAATAGGGAAAAATCGAAGAGAATTTGCGAACGAAGTTCAGAAGGAGTATGCAGTTACTAAAGTATTAAGTGAGCTTCGCAAAAAGGGTTATCGAATCAGATCCCGATATATTAATGAGATTGGTGAAATAAAACTTCTAGTTGTCAAACGAGGGTGGGTAGGCCGATGAGTGCAGAAAACATTGAACTAGAAATCACTATTGATGAGAAGGGTAATATCAGTTATACTGTGAATGGAGTAAAGGGTAATTCTTGCACTGAAACTACAAAATTTCTTGATGAAGCTCTTGGGGAAGTAGCAAAAAGAGACTTCAAACGAGAATACTACGAACATCCTGTCGACGTCACTAATCGAGTTACAACAAGAAAGTAACCTCCTCACGACACAGGCGATGATTATGACTGACTTAAGTGAGGATCAACAGAAGAAAGTTGATATTCTAATTCGAGCACGTTATCCTCTCATCTATATTACCTCTTGGGAAGAAGAAAGGGTAGCTGTTATGTTAAACACACTTGCCATGAAAGCTGAAAAGCAATTAATTATTTGGAGTACGACGGAGGGATTTTCTGACTTCTCTGGTAGAAAAATGGATGGTGAATCAGTCGATCCCTTTGCAGCACTAACTTACATTACTGATTATCAAAGGCCAGCAATATTTATGTTGAAAGACTTTCATCCGTTTATGAAAGATCCAGTAGTTATTCGGAAACTCCGGGATCTAAAAGTTCATCTTAATGCTTTGAAAAAAACGTGTGTACTTGTATCTCCAGTTTTAGAAGTGCCTATTGAACTAGAAAAATTAATAAATGTCGTAGATTTTGATTTTCCATCCTTAGAATTGCTTGATACCGTTTTAGAAGGAATAATTGAACCATTAAGAACGAATTTCCTAGTGGATGTAAGTTTGACCGAGGAAGAGAGGGAAACTGTTTTAAAATCTGCCCTAGGACTCACCGTTGATGAAGCAGAAAATGTATTTGCTAAATCACTTGTTGAAGTAAAACGATTTGATCCAGCAATAATTATTCAAGAAAAGGAGCAAATAATCCGTAAATCGGGAATATTAGAATATTATCACTCAAATGAACACTTTGATAATATTGGAGGATTAGAATACTTAAAAGAGTGGTTAACCATTCGTAATCGGGGGTTTACTGAAAAGGCAAGAGAATATGGTCTTCCCTTTCCCTCTGGTTTGATGTTGATAGGTATTCCTGGGACAGGAAAATCGCTTACTGCACAGGCGGTTGCTTCCTTATGGAAGTTACCCCTATTAAGATTTGATGTCGGAAAGGTTTTTGGTGGTATTGTAGGTGAGAGTGAGCGAAACGTTCGCAATGCAATTAAGACAGCTGAGTCTGTATCTCCTTCAATACTCTGGATTGATGAAATTGAGAAGGGGTTTGCTGGGGTACAATCAAGTAACCAAACAGATGCCGGAACAACGAGTCGAGTCTTTGGTACGTTTATTACCTGGTTACAGGAAAAGAAGAAACCAGTTTTTGTTATAGCTACAGCCAATAATGTCAGTCAACTACCACCAGAACTTATGAGAAAAGGACGTTTTGATGAAATCTTCTTTCTAGATCTTCCCTCTCCAAAAGAACGTGAGGATATATTTTCTATTCACATCAGAAAAAGAAATCGTCAAATTGAGAATTTTGATATGAAAACACTTGTTGGCTTGAGCAAAGGGTACTCTGGAGCAGAGATCGAACAGACAATCGTTACTGCAATGTTTGAGGCTTTTTCTGAAGATCGGGAGGTCGAAACAACGGACATGATGAATGCGTTAGAAGATATGGTACCTTTATCACGTTTTATGAAGGAAGAAATTACTTCCTTACGTACTTGGGCTCAAGCACGCGCACGATTGGCTTCAAAAGCGGAACAACAGAAAAAATCCACCATAAAAATCGAGATTTGAGATTAATGTTATATGATTGATTTATCAAATCAACCAGGTAGAAAATTCTCAGATTGGTAAGGTTTTTTCTGCAGAATAGTCCTTCGACTTAAGGATTGATGGATTAATTATTCGAACTGGCTTTTAAATGGAGGAATTTCGCCACATTCTCAATTTTTAAATAAGTCTAAAAAATTAGTATTCATTGAAGCAACCTGAGTCAAAGATCCTTGAAGGTTGGAATGAACTATGTCTAAAAATATTTGTCAAAATTGTGGAGCAATAGGAGCAATAGATGATTTATTTTGCCAAGAATGTGGATCAAAATTTGTAATTCAAGATAAATCAGTCTATTATGATTCTAATTCTCGTGTTAGGGAGTATAAAGGTTACATTCAAATTATTGGAATTATAGAAGCAATATTCGGAGTATTCGCAATGTTTATTGCAGGTCTTCTCATATTAGTTGCAGCATTACTACCTGTTATTGCCACCTCAGAGACCTTTATGTCAGAAAATGAAGCGATGACATGGCATCCGATATTACCTGGTTCAGAAGGGCAAATCGGAAACTCATCTGGGATTTTTCTGTTTGTGTTACTTGTTCTAGGTTTTGTAGCCCTATTTATACTAGCATATGGTATTCTCGCTATTATTAACGGTCGTAGATTAATGAGTTATCGAAGAAGTGGACATTCAGGTTCAATGGTGATCAGCGTACTAAGTTTGCTGGCCATGCCCATGGGAACCATTTTCGGAATTTTTAGTCTGTATATCCTAACCCGTCCAGAAGTTGATCAGATTCTCTCTTGAACAGTGAACAGAGATTCTTTCTCTTCACCATTTTCTTTATAATAAAAAATATACTCAGGTTTAGAGCTTGATCCTCATCCTTCTCATAAATTCCTTTCCTCCCATTTTATTCCAAAACCCTATTGATTGAGGATTATTACTGGCTACTGTTAATTCGACATGATTCACTTGAAAGGTCTTAAACCAGGTGCAAATTGAGTCAAAAAGTTTTGTTCCGATTCCTTGTCTTTTATAACCCGAATCCACATTCTTCTTCATTGGGGTACCCCTCGGAGTATACTTAATCCTTCGAAGGTCCCCCTGGAAGGGAACACAGGTAGTCATTAATGATTCGGATAATGTTGAATAATCACTTATGAGAAAAAAAGAAAAGAGTGAAAGAGTAGGCCTTGATGATGCTAACGGAGCTGAATAGGCTAGCTAATATTATTAGCAAGTTTAAAGCCAAGTACTTGCCAAGCAAGGACATCTTTAATCATGATATTCGCCGTTGATATAGGATCTTTCCTGATAAGACGTCTAAGACCATTCATGACTCCTAGCATTATACGTATCTCAGGTTTGAGTAATTTAAATTCAGGAATAATCGGATTAATTTCTCGCATTGCTGTAGTATAGATGAAATCTTGATCATCGAGTTTCCCTTCCGAGTGTGCTTTACTAAATATCTCCCACATCTGGTTAAAAACATGTTCAGCCTCATCTAAAACAGTTTTTGCTTCATTGTCTATGATACAACCAAAATGACATAAACTAATGGTATTATAATCAATATTTTTAAGTTTTTGAATTGTAGAATGGAAATCTTTCTTATTACAAAACGGAGGTAAAATCGGAGGTAAATATGCGTTATCGCCAGCTTTCATACCGATTGCATCCCCGACAAAGATGTTTTTATTCCTTTCATCGAGGATGGAGATGTGATCGGAAATATGTCCAGGTGTGTGATAAATCTTTAGAGAGATCCCACCAAGATCAACAGTGTTTCCCTCACTCAAGGGGGTTACATCCTTGATATTCTGAAAACTCCCCTTTTGATCAAAAACGTTGTTAAATGACTGATCTTCAAGCAAAGGAATAGCCTCAGTATGGGCAAAAACCTCAATTGCTTTCTGTTCTTTTAACGCTCTTTGTCTTAATATGGGAACTCCCTGACAATGGTCCCAATGAGAGTGTGTCAGGATAATATAATCTGGGGGAAAGGCGTCTAGCTGCTTTAATGCTTTAATAATCCGTGGTGCGCCTGATCGTGTCCCACTATCAATTAAACAAGACTTCTCTGCTTGAACTAAATATACTCCTCCCGCGCCTGCAACATCAACATAGCCAAAATCAATTAGAGTGGTATTGGAATTTATAGGTCCTGGTATCCTCATTCCAGTCAAAATTTCTCCTCCTTAAACATAAAACATTAGAAATTTGGTTATCAAAATCCACTCATGGAATTTAACCTATATAAAACTTGGGAACAAATTGCTTTTCATGGGATCAGAGATAATCTTGACACATTTTCTTACCCAAAAAGCTATACTCATGGGTGGGGTAATTCTTGACCAGAGACTCCCCAAATGATTGTAACGGAACAAAAAAGAGAATAAAAGCAGCTGCACCTGCTACTAGCCCACGAAGAAAATCCATCTTAACCAAAGCATCTATTTCCTGTGATCTGAATAGAGAGATTTAATATACTCAATAGGGGGTTTCCAATCATCAGGAAGAGGACTTTTATAGGGGGTCCGAGTGATCTTTTTGTTAAATTCGCTTTTTGCTTGTAATACTAGCTCAGGATTGGTAAATAATTCAAAACTAGCTAGAGCTAATACTTTTGCTGCATATAACATCCCTTTATGTCCAATACTCATTCCTGCTTGGGCAACAAGTTGCCAAGAATGGCCAGGTGTCCCTAATATCGTACAAGTGGTTGCAAATTGGGCTAAAGGTGTAACCCAGCTTACATCCCCTACATCTGTAGAACCAGGTAGCGTTACACCCCTACTTACAAGAGGTATAACTGTCTTATGTAATTTAACTCCTCTTAATTTCTCTAACTCTTTCTGCATATCGATAGGGTAAGTTGCAAGAATTCTGTCGAAATAACCTTTCTCAAAAGTTTTGATAATACTATCAGCATAATCCTGATCACTTTGATCGTACGTTGGTGATCCGATCTGGTTCATCTTTTCATAAAGCAAGTCTTCTAGCGTAAGATTTGGGAGAAGGTTCGCTGATCCTCCCTGAAAGTCAATTTCAACTTCTGTTTCTGTCATAAGAGCGGCTCCCTTTGCTACTTTGACAACACGAGGATAGATCTCTGCCAATTGGTCAAGCTTAGCAGCTCTTACGAAATACCATACTGCAGCTTCATCTGGTACAATATTGGGAGCTTGTCCACCTTTTGTGATGATATAGTGTAGTCTTGCATCTGGTATAAGATGTTCCCTTAAATAATTACACCCCACATTCATTAATTCTACTGCATCAAGAGCTGATCTTCCATGATATGGATCAGCAGCTGCATGAGCAGTTTTTCCTTTGAAATTAAAGACGACAGAGTAAATTGCCTGAAAATTGGTTGTTACTACCATGTTAAAATCCCATGGATGCCAAGTCAAAGATATATCAACATCAGAAAACGCTCCAGCTTTCACCATCCCCCCTTTTGCATCCACATTCTCTTCTGCCGGACAGCCATAATATCGAATAGTTCCTTGAAAATCACCATTATCAAATGACTCTTTCAATGCTAAACACGCTGTAAGTCCTGCAACTCCTAATAAATTATGACCACAACCATGTCCAGGTGCACCTTCTTCAAAGGGCTTTTTTATTGGATCAGACGTTTGACTAAGCCCAGGCAGTGCATCAAATTCTCCTAATATTGCTACAACAGGTTTACTTGTTCCATGACTTGCTATAAAAGCAGTAGGCATACCTGCTATGCCTTGTTCAATCGTAAAGCCAGCTTCTTTTAATGTCTCTATTAAGAGATGGGAGGATTTTTCTTCTAATAATCCAATCTCTGCAAATCTCCATATACTATCACTAATTTCAATGAATTTCTCTTTATTCTTTTCAATCCAATCTAGAAAATCCAAAGGCAAACCAATGACCTCCAATTATGCTAATACAACAATTCAATTGCAACGATATCACAATTTATCTTTGTTATTATATTCGAAATTGAAAGTACAGGTTTAAGATGAGAGAATATAGAAAAAAAGGAAAAGATGGTTGCTAGCTCTAAATACGAAAGTAGAATCCAGATCAAACCAAGAATGTATAAAGAAAATTTAGTGGACGACTAAACTAGTTCCACAATTAGGACAAAATTTGGCTTGGGCAGTATTTTGGGTACCACATTTGATACAAAAGTTAGCGATTTGTCCAACTGGAGCTTGAGGAACGGGTTGAGCACCTGCGTAATATTGTTGACGAGGTTTGTTCTGGTAACGGATCGGTTCAATAATCCAATAGTATAAAGGACCACCAACCATAATGATAAAACCTACAAAGACCATCAACATCCAGATAGGATTAAGTAACGAGGAATCATAGCTTTGACCATATTCTTGTTTTCCAATAAAACTTAAAGCAGCAAAAATCGAAGCAACTAACCAAAAACCAAAACCAAAAATCCCAACACCAAATCCGCGTAAAAAACGCATTTCCTCATCATCCTCAAGTTTAGGTTTGTAACAAGTGGGGCTTATAAAAAGGTTTGGAGGGAAGGGGAAAAAAACCAAAAAAATATGTTGACCTTCGACTTCAAATTGTGAGTATAAATGGTGAAAAAGGAATCCAATTTGGATAAAATCTGTAAAATACCAACCAAACTCCCCAAAACAGAAAAAATGAAAAGAGATGCCGTTTAAACGGTAATCTCAATGCTTAGCTCACGTACCAGCTCTTTGTAGTGATATCTCCCTAGTAGGGTGAGGAATACGAAAACAAGAAGGAATTGAAGACTTCGTTTCCTCCCAAAGTATTTTGAATGATTACATAACTGATTCCAGTATTATCCGCTGACTGGTGAATGATATGTGTAAATACTGCTATCAACACACTCGGAAAATGTGGTATCTCGAAAAAGAATCCTTTGATATTAGATCAGGTAGATTCATGAAAATATTGCCAGGTAGATTCAGAGAACTGTGGTATAATTTTTACGCTCCTAAGTTACAATCGTTTGTTGATGGAACTACTGGTGACATTGGAGCGAATCCTGATCGTGAACCGTACAAGGGTTTACAAAAGATGTTTTACAATTATTTCGCAAAGAACTTTTTAGGTGGTCAGGTCGTTAGCTCCCTCGATGAAATGATGCAAGTCCTTGATCAAGCAGAAGATATTTTTGTTTCATATTGTTCTTGTAAAAAAACCGCTGGCGGGGGAGAAGATTATCGATGCCTTTTTCTTAATCACAACGCCCGATTTACTAGAAAACGGCAACTCCAAGGGAAAACAAACAATGAAGGACGTTTCATCGACAAAGATGAAGCAAAAGAAGTAATTCAAGAAAAACGTCGTTTAGGTCATTATGGCACAGTTCTGTGGGGATTACGACCGAAAGTAGATTGCATTTGTAATTGTGACCAATATTGTGCGGGTTTATACACTCCCGAAATACGATGGGGATTACTACCCTCCTTCACTATTTCTGTAATCGTCGATTCTGATAAATGTGATTCTGATTGTACAGTATGCCTTGATCTTTGTTACCCAAAAGCCATTACAAAAAATGAGGACGGATTAGTGACTTCAATAGATAATTATCTATGTATAGGCTGTAATCTGTGTGTTGAGAATTGTCCAAATGGAGTTTATGATTCTCAACCACGTAAGATATATTATGACGCTTCTATTGGTAAAAAACGCGTATTAGAATATTGATGAAACTATAACAGAATGAGATAAAAACAACAAGATGAAAAAGAAAGGAGATACCGCCTAGACGGTAATCTCAATGTTTAGCTTGCGTACGAGTTCTTTATAGCGATTTCTCACGGTTACTTCGGAAAATCCGAACAGCTATGCAAGTATCTCAAGGGTAGAGAGATGAGAAGATAAAGTTTATAAGATCTGAAGACTCCTAGAAATAGGATAAGTATGAAAAAAAATAACCGATGTCTTCTTCAGCTTGTCATTCTAATAGTACTTATCTTGAATCTAATGACAGGGTTAAAACTAATCCGAGGAGGAGAGATGAAAAGGGATCAACTCGTCCAAGTCGAATTATTACTATTTCTAAAGGCTGTTCCCATGGAAGATTATCCTACAGCGGTTTTCAGTGGAATTGAAGACTATCAGGTTTGGACTGGAAATGTAACGGTCAATGGCTCAGTCGCTACAAATAATGACCTCAAAGAAGCAGTTGTGACCCTCAAAAATCGAACGTCAACATTTCTTCACACGAATTTAACGCTAACTAAAGATACGGACTACTTAGGTCCGAAAAATCTAGCCTACTTATTCGAAGTAACACTTAATAGTAATGAATATCCAAATGGGTCGTATACATTGTTTTTTCATTTTCTAGATACCAAAGGTGCCGGAATGATTTATCATTGGGACATCAGGATAGCTAATGCTTCAGATCATCTCTCTCCAGCAATAGGCCTCCCTCTGAGTTTCCTCACACTGTTTTCTATTATTACCATTCGTCGAAAAGTTCCACGACTATTCAAGGAAGAGAAAAAATAAAGGAGAGAATACCTAGACGGTTATCTCAATACTAAGCTTACGTACAAGCTCTTTATAAATGGAGTTCTCAATCTTTTATTATGTACTTGCACTTCGGCATGATTTCAGTCAGTTTTGAATGAGAATCCTGAAAAGGATATAGTGAGGAAATTTTTCAAATCACGAAATACTCCATTCTTATATGCGTGAAGGAGGGATAATTGAACATTTGTACTATTCTCCAATATATATAGGAAATTATCCTGATGGGGACTGGAATGAATCATATGAGCTTCACGATTATATAGGGGGTTATATTATGGGTGGAATGAACCCCACATGGTATTTGCATCCTGATACAGAGAACAGAGTTTATAAAAATCTAGATCAATGGGATGGACCTATTTAATGATCTTTAAAAGAGAGCTCATTTAAATTTAAAAAAAGAGAATAATAACTATAATTTGTAGGGTTAATTAACCATATGTTCACATTTCAAATACAAAATAGTTCTCGTGGAAATCGTAAAAATGTGTGATTAATGCATTATATGATAAGTATAAAAGCAAATAAAGGACTAGAAATTACTAGTTTTTTTCAGTTAACTGAAAAAAATAAGAATTCAGTAAAAAAGACTTGAATGAGCTGAAAACAAGATGAAAAGGGGAAAAAGAGGATATTATCTATTATTAGTGAATCTGAGTCTGGGGTTATTACTATTACTAAGTGGATGCACGCTATTACCAACGAGTGAACCAGAGGAGATATTATCATTTGATCCAAATACTGCAACCATATATAATCCGAAAACAAACATTTCAGAGAGTTTTTATGTCAGGAACATGAACAGGAGTGGTAGTACTTTCTACCATGAAGATCAAATGAAAATTATAGTCGGAGTAAGAGATTCTAAAGGACTTCCAGGAGTAGCTGTGAATTTACATTTGAGAGTTATCTTTGACTGGTATGGAAATACAGATATTGTAAATTTAACAGAAGAATTCGGCCTCAAAATGACCACTAATCAATCAGGAGCGGTGTGTTTGATTTGTACATATAATCAATATACATGGCCTCAAGGGTCTTATACCACTGAAGGAATACTTGAGATTTCTTCTTCTCAGCTAAATAATACAAGAGGATCCTCTGGAAAGCTAGATTTTACCTATTATCATAAAGAAATCACACGAAATTCAACAGTAGAGGGGGGGATAGCAGTTATAAATGCTTTAGAAAAAATGAATCTGATAGAAGAAGCCAGTTTACTCGGTGGGGAAGACAACCTATACCCAAACTGGAATAGTCAATATTATGAATACTACGATATTAATCAAGTAATATTAAACCAATCTACCATTGAATTCTATACTAATTATCGCCAGCAACCAAGAGTTGAAGTCTACTATGTAGCATGGACAATCCTGTACGAAGAAACGAATTTAACATACAATATCATCAGAAATAACTGGAGTACATATATTGGGGAAGATTATGGATCTTTACTGATCAGTGATGAATATCTTGGAGAGAATTGGCTAATAACTGAACCAATCACAAAAGTAAATCTTACAACAGGTTGGTTAGTCATGCAAATTTTATATATTGATTCATTCCAAGAACCACTAAACGGTTGGACAAGAGTAGTTTATCAAGTTAGCCTTGTAACCATAGATATGCAACTTCGATGGTTATTATCTAGTTCCTTTACAGCAATAGCCTAAAAATTCGGAATTAACTGAAGATACTTGAACTAAACATTAATATGCGTGTTAACCGAGAGGACTGAAAAATTCCACATTTCTAGTAAGAAATCTTTTTTTTCCTTTATAGACTCGGGAGAATTGTTGAAACTGAAGAATGAAACCTTGGATATGTGATTTAATCCCTTCCACCCAAAACGAGAAAAAAGAAAGGAAATCCCGTCTAGGCGGTAATTTCGACACTAAGTTTGCGTACGAGCTCTTTGTAGCGATTTCACAAAGTAAGTTCATGTTTAGAATAAGAATACAACAATTAAGATATTTAATTGTTGAAAATCAAATCCTTCATTAATTCACTATCGAATAGAAAATCACAAATAGGAGAGAGTAGATGTGAAATACGCTTCCTTTTGAGGGATGAGATAAACATGAATGATATAGAATTGCTGCTAGTTTTTGGTATTACAATACTCATTTCGTCAGGAATTACCTTTTTTATCCTCAGGTATTTCTTTGCTACACGACTGAAAGGTATAGAAAAATCATCTGATACAATCTCTAAAATATCTGAGGGAATGGTTCAACAATCTAATAGCTTCATTGATCTAATGAAAAACAGTCTTAATACGCTACAGACGGACGTAATGGGACAATTAAAAGAATTACGGGAAATGTCTCGGGATCTTCAGACTACTCAAAAAGATACTCAGAGCTCTTTCGAAAAATTTGTCAGTTTAGTACGTATGCGTCCCCAAACAAAAGGCGAAGTAGGAGAAGGTATCGTACGTTGGGTATTAAGTTCATTACCAGCAAATTCATGGAAAGAGCAAGTAACAATCTCCGGAGGACGGGTAGATTTTATAGTATATTTACCACCAGATCAAGAAAAAGTTCTCATTGATTCAAAATTTAGCTTTCCAACAGAATTATTAGAATCCGATAATCTAGTTGCTGCTGACCAACAAACCATCAACAAAATTAATCGAGGGATAATCAAGAGAAGTAAAGAACTCGAGAAATATTTAGTCCCAGAGAATACAAATATCGGTTTTTTACTCATGTACATTCCAGATATACTATTTTCCTACCTATCTGATACCACATTTAAAGAATTGACAGGGAAGAAAATTATTCCAGTTAATGTGTCAGGTCTTTTATCAACTTTATTGATAATTTCCCGTCAAATTCAAGTATTTCGAATTGGCGAGGCTATTTCGCGTTTAGAATCAATCAAAACAACTTTCGACAGTGAAATTGATGCTATTCAGAAGATAACTAAAACAAGTAAAGGTCAACTTCAGAAAGCACTCACAAACGTCGAAAAAATCGATGTTCAACTTGATTCCACTCGACGGAAGATTTTTAGAGAGTTTGGATTAATTGAAGAAGAGAGTACTTAGGATTAAAGAGAAGGCTGGTGAATTTAATGAGTAATTTGAAAGATAAATCAAAAATTTGTCCATATTATCAAAAACCATGCTTATTAGAGAAGTGTCTTGCCTACAGTGGTGAGACTTGCCTAATTATTCCTTTGGGGAGATTAGAAAGGGAAACTACTACAAAAGTGCCTGTAATCCTCAAGACTAAATCCATAAAAGAATTAGCAGAAAAACTTGCTGATTATTATTTGGAAAAATATCCCGATGGAGAAAATTATCGATATACTGACACTTCCCTTTTCTGGAGCAATAGAATTGGAGTGAAAGAAATCTATAACCTCCCTTCGGACATCCAAGAAAAGATTCAAGATGTGGAAAGACTTGCAGAGGACATAACAGAAGATAGGAAAATCCCCGAAGAATTAAAGAGCCAAAAACCTGAGAAGATAGCAGAAAACATGGTCAAATGGGCAGAAAAAAATTTTGATATCACTAGATATGTATATTTTAGAAAATACTGGGGATCCAAAGGATTGCCCGAATCTTATTATTTTTCAGATAGATATCGGCCGAAAGCTGAAAAATGTGAGTTACTGGCTGAACAAAAATTAGAGGAAATTCGTGAAAAGAGAAAGAAGGAGAAAAAAGAGAAAGAGAAACAGCAAGCATTAGCTGAAATCGATAATATCATTAAATGGTTAAAAGAGAAACGGTTGGTGAAGCTCTCAAAAGCGAATTTAAAGCTTTATTTTTCTGAAATAGGTATGAAGGTCTCTCCCACTAATCGTCAGAATGTATACATAAGGGTAAATGAAATTTTAAAACAAGAAAAATAGGGGGCTAAGTGATAAAAGTGATAGACCTAGAAATTTATAGCGATGGAGGGTATTAATTGAGGAAAACTCGAAATAAGAGAAGTACAAGTTTACTATTAATTTATATTGCCATCAATCTTGGTTTAATTCTCCCAATGGGAGTATCAAACGCACTAACCACGAATAGAACACAGAATGAATATACACGAACATTTACTTGTAATAAAGACGCGTATGTAGACTCTTCGAACCCAACTTCAAACTATGCTAATGCAGATTTAGAGGTTTCAAACTCATCATATCGAGCAAGACGTTCTTATCTATCCTTCGAAATTCAAGACCTACCTTCAGATGCTGATATAAAAGAGGTAACATTCGGATTAAGCGTGAAATTCTTGCCTTATGATGACCATACCGTTCCATTAGATATTTGGAAAACAACTTACTTTGATGAAGATATCGTTACTTGGGAAAATTGTCCTCAAAGAACTGTTCTCATGATACAAGTCGATATTGCTGAAAATAAACGCTGGAGCATTCCACTGGAAAACCATGGCATTACTGGAAATTTAAATCTCTATATTTGCTTATCCACCGATCTCGACAACTCTGCACCCATTACATTCGATTCTAGAGATGATATGTGGAATCCACCAAGAGTAGCAGTTACTTTCGAAGCATTATCCATCGATGAAAGTCCAAATGGAACAGTAGACTTAGTGATATTCCTAATTTTACTTGGTCCAATTGGAGGAATTGGATTAGCAATATTTCTAATGGTGAGAAAATCAAATAAGAGAAAAACAAGTTTTAGTATTGTATATCAAGAACCGAGAATTTCTCAAAAATCCGTAACTATAGACCAATTTTGTGGCCAATGCGGTGCTCCTCTGGATTCGACGAATGTTTTCTGTCCGTCCTGTGGGAAGAAACAGTGAGGATATACTTCTTCGTGAGAAGTTAAAACTGGGTGAAATTTTGAATAGAACTAATCTCATGAAACTATTTCAGCTCGAGGATAACCAGGAAATTTTTGATTTAGCCCTTACTCCAAAATCGTGTGGTGGAGGTGACGAATTCAAACTTTTAGCCCTTTATGGGGATAAAATCATTGACTTAGCTCTGATCATTGATTTTTCAAATCAAGGATTCACAAATACGGGAGTAATCTCACCTGCTATTGATAGCTTTCATAATGAAGATGCTCTCAACGCACTAGGAAGATATCTAGAAATCGATCATTTGATGAATCCACTTGATAAATCCAAACCGATCTCAGATGGTGATGTGAAAGAAGGAGTAGAAGCTCTTATAGGAGCAGCATATCAAAAACATGGATTAACCACATGTATCAAAATTGTTCAACGTCTATACGAACAATCGGAATCTTTTTCTACAAAACCGGGAGAGGAAAAAGCTACTATCCTGACGGAAAACTTGGTAGGGATGTTACAAGAGTGGTTAGCAAGCCAAGGCCTTGGAATACCTGTTTATGAAGGGATACGAGTTGGAGGAACTAATGACAATCCATTATGGAGATGTCAAGTTTCATTTGAATATCATGGAGAAAAAGTCAAGGAGAAAAGTGATATTTTTTCCAATAAAAGACTCGCTAAGAAGAATGCAGCCCAGAAAGCATTGGTTGCATTAGGAATAAGGAAAGATAATGTAAGCAGAGTTTTTGGGTCGATTCAGGAGGTGAAAATTCCTGAAACAGCAACTCAATCTCTCCAAGAACGAGAAATTCTCTTTACCAAAGGAGGGAGGGGAGGGCATTTTATCACAGGAGAGATACAACTAACAACTCAAACGGGTGAAACTGTCTTAGAATGGGCAGAAAAGAAGATAAAAAAGAATCCTTATGGAAGCTTGATTCTCCTAAGTGCACGTTTAGAGGAAATAAGTGGATCTTCTTGGTCAACTTCCTTGGAGGATCAGGAGCTAATTCTACTAAATATTGTTATTGAAGACATGCCCTATTTTGAAATAGGAAAAGGAAAGTCAAAAACAAAAGCTAGAAAAGATGCTGCGCAAAAAATAATAAGATCATCTAATCTTATCAAATGGATTGCTCAAAAATATTCAACCATACTAATCTGAAAATGTAAAAATTAAGGAGATACCATTTGATTGGTAATTTTCATACTAAACTTATGTATGAGCCCTTTGTAGCGATTTACCAAGTAACTCCAATCACTGTTACTCGTTTAAGTCAGAAGGGTACAATATTTTCTTCCTGTGTGGAGAAACAATGGAAGATAAAAAAGTAAATAGCAATTAGCAAAAAAGGGAGAATTCTGTTGAGAATGTGGAAATTATGTTTTAAGATGGAGTTGAAGTAATCGCAAACAGAGAAGACCAGTTTAAGGGAGAAATATATTGATCCGTTTCCCGTACTCTTAGCATTAAGCATTCTACTAATTGTTATATATATAATAATGCTAATTAATCCTTCAATTTATGATCTACTAGAAATGAACAGATCAAATCCCTTTAGTATATTAACTAGTCTATTAATCCATGATCTAGATAATTCAGCACATTTAAGCGTGAATTTGGGGGCATTATGGATTTTTGGTTATATTGTAAATATCCAGACAAATCGATTTCGAATGCTAATAACTTTCTTCGTATGTGGTGTATTAGCAAATATATCTACGGTGATTTTTTCAGATTTAATAAACCACCTATTTTCTACTACATTCACAAATTGGGCTGTTTCTTCTAGACATTGGATCGGAGAGAATTTACGTGTTGTTCCATCACCAAACGGAGGAGGAGCTTCAGACGGATTGATGGGGCTAGGAGGATTTGCTCTCGCTTTAGCTATTGACTTTTTAATTATTAATTTACATGAAGCTTATAGAATCAGCCGTAATTCAACCAATAAATACCTAATAATACTAATTGATCGTCTGAATCAGTCAATTGTGGATACCTGTGTAAATTGTGTTGGGATTCTAGGAATTTTAGTTCTTTGGGCAGGATTAATTATGGATCTTGAAATGTTTTATTATGTTTTAACTTTTAATTACGCAGCAGCAAACGGAGAACTGTTATCTTACCCGACATCAGACGGGCATCCGTTACTAGCCCATGCTTTTGGAGGATTGATAGGATTTATCATCGGGATCTATTATACTCGGTTCTTTCAAAAGGGGATAAGAAACTCCAATTGACATGAGAGTGAAATACAAACAAGAAAAAGATGAGGGGAATACTTTACTTTGGAAAGACTTCCAATCAAACTCAGAAGGATTGGAATCGGTTCCTTAAGACTGCACGAAGGTTTCTGAAAGAGCGAAACAGCTGCAAATTCGGAAGATGATGTTGATTGAACATGGCACGATTATCAAGAATTAACCCTGTGGCTTGATCTACTTCAGAGCGAATAGCACGCCCCAAACACTGGCGGACCTGTGTGAAGAGATAGCGTTCTATTAACGTCCATTTAACAAAATGGAGATGACGATAACGGTTAAAATAGAGTCTATAAAGCAAATTGTACACCGGAGTGGGTGCTGGAAAGGGTAAGCCTATTAAAATCACCATTCGTACACGACTTCGGCCAGTTTGAGGATCTCGAACTTCGACTCCTTCACTAAACTTCCCGCCATAAACTGCAAGCACCACACTTGGGTCCCCATTCATTAATTCAGAGAGGAATGTAATCTGACCCTTTCTAGGTTCACGATAGAGAGACAGTTTTTCATTCAAATGCTCTTCTAAAAGTGGAAATAAGTCATCAAGAAACTCATAGGACGGGACAAAAACCCAGGTATGATCAGGAATTTCAAGTGCGACCTCCTTCACAGTTTTTGCACACCAACGCAGGAACTTCTTTGTACGATTACGATGAGAACTACTCACCTGCGGATGAATAAATGCAGCCACAAGTAATTGCTGAATACGCGATTTAGGAGTAGGAACGTGGTGCAAATGGTACATATTCCACGGTTTTTTTTTTAATCCATAATAATGCGAGTAATATTTGAGATATTGAAAAGTGGCAGAAAACAGCACTGTCCGGGAGAACTGCCGATTCACATATTCAAAGATTTTCGATGGATAGGGATCGAGTTGAACTAATCCTTCCTCCGTGTTCACCCAATATCGGCCTTGACGCTCAACAAAAGAGCGCACAGCCAGTAAAGCTTCTAGATCGAGAGGAGAAAGAGAATATCGAATACCTTTCTGATGAAGGAACGAATCGATTTGAGCTAGATAAGAACGATCAAGAGTTGGGGGACGTTTAACATACCCATACTTTCGCTGGCATAGATTTTGCAGAATTTGCACAACAGGAAAAGCTCCGATTGACTCAACCAACGAAAGTTGTTTCCGAGTGACTGTAGCCTCTATTGTTGGCCCAAAATTGTGAGCTTCATCAATAATAGCGAATCTATGACTCCAACGAAAACCATAATCATGCGCTTTCCAGGTGAATCGAGACAGGGAGCGCTGGAGAGAGTGAGATTCCAAATATCCCTGCGGGAGTAATATAATATTAGCCTGAGGAAGCAAACGTCGGATGACTTGAGCAGGACAGCCATAGGGAGTGAGAAGCTCCTGAAAACCGGCAAATGATGAAGGACAGTGCTGGAGGGATATTTGAGGAAGAATCTCTCTTAGAGAGGATAACGGTAAAAAACGAGTTTTTTTCTTTCGAGGACAATGAAAACAGTCATTTTCAGGAGGTAAAGGACAGAGATCTTTGCTAGCGATCAAAGGAAGTAAGGTTAACTTGTCTGCCGGAGGGTTAGAGTAATATTCTTTCAGAGTTTTGAGAAACACTGATCTAAGTTGTGCTTTGGTTTTAGAAAAACACCAGAGTTGATATTCACCGGTCTTCATCAGATCCCAGAAGGCAGAAAACGCGGTGACGGATTTACCAAACCCAGTGTAGGCATTAATCGCAATTCGGGGATAAGCAGCAATTAAAGCTAGGACCTGTGCCTGACCACGACGAAAGGAGGGAAAAGGAAAATGCTGGCGAATTTCAGGGGGCAATTCTTCATCCTTGAAAGACGAATGAGCCGCACCTGCTTTAAAAGCATCTGAATAATAGATAAAAATTCCCTCAAGAAGGTTTTCCCGTATACACATGAGGAGTCAAAGGTTTGGAAGCTTTTTTCTTCCTCTTTTTTGACCGAAATTCTCGAAAATAACCCCTGAATTCTACCACTTGATCATAGATCTTGTGTGTCCACGAATTTTGCCAGAAACGAATCCGATGTTCTTTGTGTTTTAATTTCGTAATATAACAGAAATAGGGAAAGGCCTCCCAGGGGTGGGTTTGAAGCAACTTATCGAGATCCCCACGAAGAGTAACGAGAAAACCCATCTGTTTAAAGGAAGCGAGGGTAGCAAAACCCCTCAATCCACTCGGGGGAAGAAAACAGGTATCATATCCGTCAAAAACTAAAGCTGTAAGCATAGGATGTCTAAGAATAGGTTTGAAAAATTCACGGTCGAAACTCTTGGCAAATAAAGTGTGTTTATCAATTCGACTTAGATAAGAGGTGGGAAGTTGCTTTTGAGATCGGAAATTAAGGACACGAAGAATACGTTGAACCTGATAATCCTCATTGAAATCGTAATACAAAATTTGCCATGGTTTTGGACTGCTCAAGAGGCAGGAGGCAACGAGTTGAGCAAGAAACAGGCTTTTTCCAGCGTTTTCCGGACCAGCAATGATAATGGGCCATTGCCAGAACCAGCCACCTCGCCATGTTCGATCCAAAGACTGTAAGTACGTAGGGATCGGTTTACGTGGAGGAAGGGAACTATCGCACGGAACAGCATGTTTAATAACTTGGGATAACAAATCATCTAAAGACTCGGAGTCATTCCTAGATGAGAGAGGTTTTTGAGAAACCAAAAATATACACCTTCCATTTACTAGATATCGGGTTGTCCCCTTTTATATCTGAAAAGATCTAGAAAATTGGAAGAGGACCCAAGCTCAAGTACTTTTGAATATATAAGGGAGGGGCAGAATCTAGTACGGTTCTCTCTTTAGTACCATTCAGGCAGCTATAGTAGGTGAGAATTGTGAATGACCACTCACAATGATCTTCACATACGTAGCGAAAAAGTGCTAGTCGCTAGCATTTGCCTTGCACTTGCTTAAAGAGGCAGGTGGATAAACAAACACGGTTGAAAACCGATGTTGGCAAGTGAAACACGAGAAAGTAAGAGGAAAACTATCCAGTTATGGCAAACTGGAAAATTTAGTCATATTTTGTTCGTGAATGAACTGGCCCTGTTTCCTCAGAAGAATCAGGTAGATAAGGTTCAAGAATCAGATCAATTAAACCTGGTTCAAGGTACGGATACGAAAACACAAAGAACGCGGAATCCGCAAAGACAAACAATAACCCCAATCCAATACCCACCAGTATACCCTCTTCAACTGGGAAATACTGGCCTTGTCGACTCTCCAAGGTGGATCGAGTCACACGACAAGCAATTCTTTACGAAGGAAACGAAAACCCCACACGAAGGGAAAATGGAACAATACCCAAAAGAACAACACCAGCGTTTAATAACAAAACAACCATATTCGACTTACACTCACGGTCAGGAAGAGACGCGGAAGTGTGTGTCAGTCAAGCGGAGTGTATCCACTCAAAACCATATCCAACTACCACGGGAAAGCATCCCTCCCAAGGGTGCTAGGCCTCAGAAGAGATGTGTCGTAAGACAGGTCTCTTCTGAGGATCCCACGAATATGGGCCCTTGTCATGGTGACATGACCAGGGTAGGTAGATACTCTACCCAAGGTGAACTGACGATGTCACAAACCAACCCTCTTCCTACGGAAGGAGGGGCGCAGGCCCCACTTCCTGACCGTGTCATCACGGGGCAAAACGCCCCATGGCCGGTCGTCCCCGAAGAGTACACCTTCCAGGAGGTGTCTCTTTGGGAGTTTACCAATCTCTATGTCCTGTTGGGCAAAGACGATTGGATTACCCTGTCAACATTGTTGCAGGGAATCAATCTCTCGGCAATAAGTCGAGAGATTGGGATAGGCGTATCCGTCCTATCCAACATTCGAGAATCCCCCGATCAAACGATCGCGGTGGCGAATCTCGAACATCTCTGCCACTATGCAGGGATGGATCTTTCACAGGTCGAGCGAAACGCGCGAGCGGTTCGTTTTTCTAAACGAGGTGACCTGGAGTACCTCAAATTTCCATTCGTCATGGATATTTATGCCTGGCGAGTCCTTTGTCACATTGCTGGAGATGGTAATGTGCATTTTCGCAAGTATCCTGATCTCCGGTGGATTCAACTCCCCGAGCATCAGGATCCAATGCGGACTCTTCTATCCAATCTGAGTCGTGATCCAACAATTGATTACGAACGGATGATATATCCTAAGACATTAGCTTATGCTATCTTGGGAACCATTCGAGGGATCACATTCCGTGACCTTCGGACCCCTTCATTCATACAATTTGTACTTGATTTACCCAGTCGCTATCGTGATTGGAAAGTACAATTCCTTGCCGCTTTCATCGTAGATGATGGATGTATTGGTGAGGACATATCTATTTCTCAGAAGGATGAACGAGTCCTTCGCCTCATCATGCAACTATGTGATCAGTTGGGATATGATCATTCCCCGCTATATCCAAGTAAGCGTGATGGAGTAAATAACTTTCAGTTACGTCAGGAAGGAATTCAAGCCTTCTTATATGATGTAGCGCCCCTTTATGCACGTGATCCACTTCTAGGTCTCTGGCATAAGCATACACAACTCTTAACTGTTGCTAGTTCTTTTTCTTCAGAAAGAAAACTAGATCAAAAGTTATCTGTTCATGTGTGCACCACTATCCTTCAGATTTTGGAGGATGGAACTATCTATTCCACGGATGAACTGCGTGTTCATCCAGCTCTTCAAGTTTATCTTGAAGGGTACCCATCCTATGTTTTAAACAGAAGATTGGGAATTCTCCATCGTTCTATGAATCTCATTCATGAGGACATCAAGAACAATGGAACCTCTTACCGGCCTAAACGCTGGTATGTTCCTCGTTGTACTACTTCAGAACACTTGATTCAAGTGTTTCATGCGAAGTACAACAATCGTGCTCATCCACAATCCTACAAACGTAGGAACATTACTTCTCAGATGGTAGAGGACGCCATTGAGGAACTTAGTGCGCAGGGGGTCAAACCTAGTGCACTAAATGTCTCTCGTTTCATAGGGTGCTCGAAAAAGCAGCTCTATAAACGAAAAGACTTACGGGTGTACTTCATTGGTAAATGAAGTCACTCCCATTCCCTTCTCTTTTTTTTTCATAACTCAAACTTGATACGGAAGACTAGTTTCATCAAGTTTTACGATCTCATTTCCACTAATTGACCATGAGAACCTCTCACATGCTTCTTTGAAAACAACATCTGTTACTAGAAAATCCAGAATTCCTGAATCTTTACTAGAATCAAGGATTTTAACTTTTTTCCTTCGGGTCCACTCACGAAGTATTTTGATATCCTCAGTTAACTCCATAAGTTTTTGGAGAATCTCATCAAGAGGACGACATACATCAATTGCATATTTAAACGAGATGTAAAAGTGAATTGGTGTGCGAAACAAAGAGACTGGAGATTCTTGAGTAAAATGGTTTTTAATGGAATTTTCCACAAATCTCGCATCTTGAAGAGAGAGGGGGTTTTTTAGAGATCGAGATCCGTCATTATTCTTTTTGATTTGCACAATTACTTCTTGAACGAAGTCCTGGTTATTTATTGAAGGAAATCCATCAAAAATTAGTCTTTTACTTGTAAAATCAGTATAGTTTATTTGTGTGTATCTATCCTTGATTGCAAGAGGTGTATCTGAATAATTTTGATTTTTAATCTCATTAGGGTTTTGTTCATCTTCTTCCACATATTTACCTCCTTAGAGTCAATAAACGTGAAGGATTTTTAGAAACCCAAGTTCATTAGATTGTTAAATCCTAACAAAAAAGAAGAACATAATGAAATTAAGAAAAAAAGAATCCAAGCAATTATTATAATAAAAAAGAAAGGAGATCCCGTCTAGACGGTAATCTCGATACTTAGCTTGCGCACGAGCTCTTTGTAGCGATTTCTCACGGTAACTTCGGTAACGTGAGCGACCTCTGATATTTCCCGCTGTGTCCGTCGTTCTCCGTTGATTATCCCGCTGATATAGATTGCTGCGGCTGCTAGGCCGGTTGGGTCTTTTCCTGCTGTCAATCCTCCGGCTTTTGCGCGTTTTAGGATTTCTGCGGCTTTTCGTTGACAGACTCCTGATAATCGTAATTCTGTCCCAAACCGTACCAGATAATCTATGGGGCTTGCGAGGGGGATATTCAGGTATAATTCCCTGAGTAATAAGCGGTAACATCTGCCCAGTTCTTTTTTTGTGATTCGTGATTCTTTTGCGATCTCATCGAGTGTTCTGGGTACCCGGCGTACGCGTGCGGATGCATAGATGGTTGCTGCGACCATCGCTTCTATGGAGCGTCCTCGTACTAAGCGTTTTTCTATGGCTTTTCGATAGATTATTGCTGAGGTTTCTTTTACATTGCGTGGTATTCCGAGTTGTGAGGCTAATCGATCCATTTCTGACATGGCGAATGCCAGATTTCTATCCATTGAGCTATGGACTCTTGTTCGTATTTGCCATTTTCGTAATCGATAGATTTGTGCTCGTCGTGAGGCTGTGAGTTTGTTGCCAAACGTATCTCGGTTTTCATATCCTATAATTGTTGATAAGCCTTTATCATGTACTGAAAATGTGCTAGGTGATCCTACACGACTGCGTTTATCGCGTTCTTCGCTATTGAACGCACGCCATTCGGGTCCTTCATCTATTAATCGTGTTTCCAGTACGTAACCACATTTTTCACAGATTAGTTCGCCTCGATTTTCGTCGGCGACGATATCTGTGGATCCACAGTTTTTACATTCGAGGATTTCTTCCTCATCATCTACCTGGCCTTTTTTCTGTGGTTTTGCTTTTGCTTCTTTCATAAGTGCCATTCCTGAGCGTTCCTTCTCAAACTTGTGATTGCCTGGTCGGGGCATTAGCGTTCCTTATTGGGAATCTATTCTCGTTTCGATAGCGCGCTCTCACTTCTGTGCGACAAATAACTGCGAGAGTGTGTTCTTTCTTACTAAAAGACTGGGGAAAATTAATTGCCACCTAGGGTGAGCGCCTGACCTCAATCACCACTAATCTCAAAGGCTTTTTCCTCCTTTATAAGCCTTTTCGCAAGACTTATATATGATTTCCCTTATGCCGGGGGCCCCATTTTCCCTGTCCCTCCTTGTTTGCACTTCTTCTGTTGACTTTTTTAAGCAATTCGTTTTTCCCTGTATTTTCTTGTTATTTTTGTAATTTATTACTTGTTTAACTAGAGAAATCCTTCGTTAAACGAGTGAGTATCTTGAATTATACCTCGAATGAAAAAACCTCAATACATACCTTCTAACTTCAACATCTTCAAGCAATAATAAATTATTTCCTTTCAATGCATTTCCCTTTAATTGAGAAGACCGTGACAAAACCAAGCGTTAATCCTCCTATTACCCTAATTCCGGAGGAAGCTTCATCAATCCAAAATAGAAAACCAACTATTTATGGAGTAGCTATCGGGAAGGATACAGGACATTTTATTGTCGCCACTTACTCACAAATCTACGCTGTATTTGTTGCTGCATCTCCTCTTCTCCTTTCAATCATCACAAGCATCAGAAATCTTATTCAACTTACTGTTCAAATGCCTTTTGGTAGATTAAGTGACAGATATGGTAGAAAACCATTCTTGACCATGGGTCTATTTATTTCAGCCCTAACGAGCTTTATAATTCCAATGATTTCGAATCCTCTTATCCTACTTATCGCTATAATCATTTATTCCCTAGCTTTTAGTATATTTTCACCTTCTTGGATTGCCCTCTTAGGTGATTCGTCTCATGAAACAACTAGAGGTTCTTATATTGGACGTATTACAACAATAACGGTTATTTTCACGATGTTCGTCTTTCTGATCTCAGGTTGGGTAATACCCTTTCTTACACAAGATGAAGCCTCTCAATATTCTATCATTTATTCTATCGCAGGATTTGGCTTTCTCTTCGCAGGTATTATTACATTCTTCTTCCTGCACGAAACACATGCTGGAAATAAATCAGAAAGTGAAATCCATACTCTCCCCACAAATGGGACTACTAATAAATTTTTGGCAAAGTTCTCCATTCATAACATCTTTGCTCCTTTTCGAGAAAATCCAACGTTCACTCGCTTTGTGATCATTAGTGCATTGATGGATTTTAGTATGTCCACAGGATGGCCTCTCTTCAGCTTTATTCGTCAACGCTATGCAACACCCAGTCAATTCAGTTTTCTCTGGGCTGTTCATATGGCATGCCAGATCTTTTCTTTATCCATCGGAGGCAAAGTAATTGACAAATATGGAAAGAAAATTGGATTTAATGGACGAAGAATTATGTTCTTGATCCCATTGGTACTTTTCTTTGCCCGAGATTGGGTACAACTGGCAATTGGGAATTTTATTGGAGGAATTGGATATGGGCTATACTTTATCACAGCCACTGCTTACATCATTGATTCCGCTCCAGAGGAATCCAAAGGAAGATATATTGGTATATACCAGCTTGTCATGGGACTTTCAACCTTTCTCGGTTCCTTTGCTATGGGCGTGGTTGCTGAAATCCTTATCCCAATTTTAGGAAAATGGTCTGCGATCTATTCACTTGTATTAGTTGTTGTGATTTTACGATTTTTGGGAGGAATTGCCTTTTATTTTGTTGATGAACCATCTAAACCAACTTCCAATTAGTTTCATACAAAATCAAAGAAATCGATTATACCCATCCAAAGTTTAAAATATCGATCAAATCTACTTTGGGGGTATATTCAGAAAATTTCTAGGTGATCACGTTTGGAGTCAGAAGAGGACAGAAAGAGAGCTTATGATGAAAGGTTGATTGTTAAAGAGTCAGCTTTGGATTTATTAGGCCATTTTTCAACAGCTGCTGCTATCTTAGCAGGATTTTTCTTAACAGCGGCAATTTTCTTGGTTTCAGTAAATGCTGAACGACTTGGTTCCGCTCAATACAGTTTCCTAGATGAACCGATTGGGGATCAATTTGGTCTTACTGAAATCCTACGTCAATGGTTACCAGATTCTTTTGTTACGAATTATTGGCCTAATCATTATTCTTATATGTTAATAATCTTTATCATTCTATTCTTACTCGCTATGTTTTCTTATGCCTGTTATATTCAGGCTGGGTTATCTCATATGAAAGTTCTCGAAGGAAAAAGCAGTTCCCTTAATCGTGTTTGGTTTTGGCAAAAATGGGGGTTGCGTATCTTAATCTTAGGCTTGATCGCTGCATTCATCAGTCTACCTTGGGCTATTCTTCGCTTTGCTTTTGAACATGCCTTTTCTTGGACTATCGTTCTCCTTTCTATTGTACTCATCTGTGGCTTGATTCTTGGAATTGGTATCAAGCTGATAAATATCCGAAGGATGAGCCACTGATCAGTTGAATAACCAGATTTATCTATACAGTTCAAGAGATTACGGTAATGGCACCAAATATCCGTCACCAATTATTAGCCTTTATGTCAATATCTCATTTTATTCATCATGTGCTATTGTATGCGTTCCCTGCTTTAATTATCCTTATCATTAATGACATTCCTCTCACTTATCTCGAAATGGGAATATTAGGTTCTCTTCCGTCTTTGATTATGGCCTTTACCTCTCCCGCAATCGGTTATTTAGGAAAAAAGGCACGAAAAGGATTTTTCATTGTTCTCATCGGTGTCTTTTTCTTTGCTGTGTCTAGTTTTTGTATCTCGATTGCTAATGACTTCTTAGGATTGTTTTTAGGGAATATTATTCTTGGATTTGGTTGCACTACATATCATCCCGTAGGTTTGGGTGTTTCGGCGAATTCTTTTTCAGATCGTAACCGTGGTAAGGCCATGGCTATAAACCATGCCGCTGGAGTGATTGGAACTGCAGTCAGCCCATTTAGTACGCTATCATTGGCATTGTTTGTTTTGACTTGGCGATGGACTTTCTTTTTATTAGGTTTGGTCTGTATATTTCTTGCCATTGTTCTTCTTATATGGATGTTTTTCCAGAAATTAATAACTCGTTTTGAAACCTTAGTATCACTAAAGGAGAAACAGAATTCCCAAAGTGAAACAATGAAGAACTCTTCGATTCGGCATTCACCTCATAGAAACTGGATTTTAACGAGTTTAGCTCTTATAATCATAATTAGTGCAATGCGAGGGGGAGTCTATCGATCTGTTAGTTATTTTACCACTACTTTACTCCGAAACTTCTATGATTTTGATGCTTTCATGGCTGGAGGAATAACCAGTTTTATTCTTTTATTAGGATCTATGTCTGATATTTATGGCGCTGTCAATTCAGATAGAATGGGGCCACGCGGAAGAATTAGAATTATCCTTATTTCTGCATTAATCTCAAGTTTGGCTATTACTAGCCTTATTGTATTTACAGTTAGCTTTACGGATGTTTTAATGATTATCCTCGGATTCTCCGTATTTGCTATAGGATTTTATCTTGCAGGAGGAACATTGCAAGCATTACAAGTTGATCTCGTTCCTGTGGGAGATAGAACGTTTTTCTACTCGCTCGTTTTTTCCCTAGGTCTCGTTGTTAGTTCCTTTTCCCCTACAATCTTTGGAGCACTACTGGATGAATTTAATTCTCCTGTGGGTGGATTACTCTTTATGTTAAGTTTAATGGTAATATCTTTTATTATAACAGAGATGTTTCGTCGACGAATTCCGTTTGCGGAGAAGAACCAATTATTTTCTAATTAATTATATATAATAACTGGGTCCTCGTGAGGATTCATCATCTGAACCACCCTCTGCTTCCTCTGCTTGATGTAATAAATCATTTTTCTGAACAGCTTCCTCAATAATTCCATCAAGGTCTTCATATTTATAATCAAGAGAGAAAAGTTTTGCTAATCGTTTAAGGAGATTTTTGCTAGCTAATGGATCTGTACCGACTAGAGTTAATTTCCCAAGTAATCCAAAACTCCGTAATCCCTTCTCCGCAGCTAAAGCTGAGAAGACTCCTACTGCTCCTGTTATTTCTCCTCCCTTTAAAGGTGTGATTTCAAACCCTTCTAACCACTTCATGGTTTCTTCGTTATAACCAAATGCAGCGACTTCTGGTCCTTCTTCTAATGCCCTGAGTCCTCCCAAACACACAACAGTCTTTGCTTTCAACTCAATGACAAAATCTAGAACTTCATTCAAGACCTGTATAATTCCGATATCATGGGGTTGCGCATCACCTGTTAATATCAATAGATTCGGAGTTGTTTTTGTGATTGCGTAGATTTCCATTCGTGCCAGTTGCCCTACTCCCTGGTCATTATCAATCTGCACCACAGGTGGGAAGAATGAACTGTATACACGGGCAATTTCGACGCCATTAAATTGATCGATTAAAAAATTGGCTGCGATCTTTCCTATTAACCCCATACCGGGTAATCCTTGAATAACAACTGTATCAGGCTTTAGATCTACTTCGGTAAGTTTATGGAAGTAGCTGAAAGAATTTCCATTCGATTGACTCAATATAGTACCTCAATTACTAATTCGTTCTCAACATTTTATTGACTAGGTTGCGGAAAAACGAGTGAATCCCACACAGAAAAGGGAATGATAAAGAGATTGAGTCGTTTTCCAAGAAATATTGATTTTTATCTCCTAATAATCGAGGGGAGGACCATCACGAATACCTTGAGGAGTGATATGATAGACTGCTTCTCTTTCAGCTAATTCGGGTGAATCAAATATACGAGCAATACGTGCAGTTCCCCTTGATTTACGTAATAGGATTCTATGAGTAGGTCTATGACCCCATGCAAATCCCAATGCAGGTTCCAAATTTTGTGCTCCTGAGAATAGATTATCAGGGTTACTAAGAATTTGATTTGTAGTTATAATAGCTAGTTTGTAGCTATCTGCTAATCGTTGAAGAGTTTCCGCATGAGCCATAAGCGTCTGTTGACGTCTTGGAAGGTTCTCTTTCCCAGGAAATTCGGCGCGGAAATGTGATGCCATAGAGTCGATGACTACTAATCGAATATTGTTTTCCTCAATGATTTTGTCTGCATTCTTGATCAACTGAATCTGGTGATCTGAATTATAAGCACGACTCACAAAGATATTGTTTAAGAATATTTTTGGATCATCTGTAAACGAATATGCCATTTCGGCTACCCTTGCGGGAGCAAATGTATTTTCTGTGTCAACAAAGAGAGCTTTTCCTTCTAATCCTCCTTCTTCTACGCTTCGTTGAACATTTAGACATAATTGAAATGATATTTGTGTTTTTCCGGTTGCAAATGCTCCACTAAATTCTGTAATGGATCCAACAGTAATTCCTCCTCCCAAGATGTCATCAAGTGATTGTGAAGAGGTGGTAATTCTAGGTTTTGTTAACTCTTGCTTCAATAGTGATGCTGCTGTTGTTGGTTGGTTCATTCCAATGACTTTTCTTGCTTGATTCACTGCTCGTTCTGCAGATGACTTACTTACTTCGCAGCGTTCCATTACTTCACTTGGAGGAGTCGCAGCTAGCGCCATTAGACTAGGAAACTCTTCCTCAAGTCGGCCTCGAAGCTCTTTTGCTACATTTAACTGAGTGAAATCATTTGTCTTGCTCATCATTCATCCTTTCAATGGAACCAGTTATTATTTCCAAAATATGAGTATTAAGTCTCCTTAGGTTGAGGAAATTTCTTCTTACGCTATATTAGGTTTTCTCTCTACCGACGTATTTTTGTCATCAGGTAGTCAACTATTTTTTCAGCGACATTAATATTGGGATTCGCTATTTCAAACGCTTTCCACCCAGGACAGGCATTTACTTCAAGAACATACATCCCATTTGGTGTAGGAAATAGGTCGATTCCAGCCACTTCAATCTTTATTCTTTCGACTATTTGATGAACTAATTCTTCATCTTCCGTTGATAATGTATATGCTTCACAATTTGCTCCAAGGGCAAAATTTGTTCTCCATTCTCCTGTTAAAGCAGTTCGTTTCATACTCCCAATTATTTCGTTTCCTATGGAAAATACTCGTATATCGGCGGAGGGGGGAGCTTTATGCGGAGGCCCAGTTTGAAGATATTCTTGAATCATAATTGGTTCAGAGGATCGCATGAACAATGATTCAATTATTTCCTCAGCAGCTTTTGAATTGTAAGCCAACAGTGTTCCACTTCCCTGTGTTGCATCAGGTAGTTTGATTACCAATGGGAATTTGAAAGCTTTTAACAGTTGGTCTATCTGGAATGCGTTATTTATCAAGATCGTTTTTGGCAATTGGACCCCTTTAATCTTTGAGATGGTTTGATAGCACCGAAATTTATCCCGAGAAAGGAATAGCGCTTCTGCGGAGAGAGTACTTGGTATATCCATCAGTTCGAAGTGCTTCAGGCATAATACACCTAAATTTGTTTGTGATCTGCCTATACGTGGAATAACCCCCAAAAGAGGGTGTAGTGATTGGTTTGCGAACCTAGCATCAGCTCCAGTAGAGCTAATTAGGGGAAAAACATATTGTGTAGAAAGGAAAACACCAGAAACATCGTTTCTTTTATTTATGTCCTTTAGTAATTCGGTTGTCGGGAAATAATCCTTATTTCGACTTAGGACACCTATTTGTCTTGCCAGACTTGAATGCCTCCTTAGATAGCCCCGCTCAGATTCGAACTGAGGTCAGAGAGAATTTCCACATAGCTTATACCGAATAAACTGATGTCATAGAACTCTCTATGATGGACCACTACACTACGGGGCTGAAATTAACGAATTGGGCTTGAAAAAGTCAGAATATCGTCAATAAGTTCCACGTGTGTTATTAACATCCTTCTGCAGCAGTATCGTTTCAATTCAAAAGAATCGAGTAACTCTGATGCTTCTTTACCTGCTTTCAAACCATCTAAAAAATCATCATAATACTGAGCAATAACTTTACCGCAGGTATAACATCGGATTGGAATCATCATGGTTATTGATCACCCTTTAGAATCCATCATCACTCATGGGACGGCGGCCGCGTGGAGCTCTAAACAATTCTACTCGCATTTGAGCATCTTTCTCGGGTGTTAATTCTCCACGTTCACGGAGTATCTCCTTAGTTAATAACCAAAAGATCATTGCTAATGAATTGCGTCCTTTGTTGTTGCATGGAATTGCTAGATCGATATTCTTTATTGTATTATCAGTATCGACCAACGATATCACTGGTATTCCCATTCGATATGCTTCTTTAAGCGCTTGATGATCAAAATGAGGATCAGTGATCAAAATGCTTGTTGGTTCAACGAAATTATAGCGTCCTTTAATATTTGGATTTGTAAAAATTCCTGGAATGAATCTTCCAGTAATCGGAACGGCACCGGTCACTTTGCAGAACATTTCTACAGGATAAATTCCGTACGCTCTAACGCTGCATGCTGCTACTCGTGACATATCTTGACGAGCAAGGAATTTTGCTGCTGTACGGATTCGATCATCAGTTTTATGGACATCTAATACATATAGACCATCACTTCGTGTCCGATAAATTGCCCAATCCATGCTTTTCATTCCGCTGGAGGTTCCTATATGGACACCAGCCTTCAGATAATCTTCTAGAGGGGTGAGCAACTCTTCTTCTTGTGTAGGGGTTGTCATTTGAAGAAATTCCTTATTTTATCAATCCTTTCTGCGTTTAAGTGACAGTTACCCTAGTAAAAAACGATGTTAAGAAGTTTTGTAGATGTCTTTTTGAGGTGGAACTATCAAGAAAAGAAATTGAATTCAATCGTTTTTTGCTCTGAATCAGCCCAAGAGGCTTTCTTTGACTTCACCATTAATTTCATTATTATTTGTAAATCCTTAGGGGGTAGTGATGACCAAGTTTGGTTCATTTTGACCATGTCGTATAGAGTTACCATCTCAAATCCATTTTGGAAGCTGTAATTAAATATTTCTTCTGCAAAAGAATTTAGGGTCTTCCAATATACTCGAAGGCGCGTTTCGTCTGTGTCCCACCATGTGGCTTTTTCCTGTTCAATCAAATATTCGGAAATGGCTTTGAGTTGCGGGATCGAGAGTTTTTTATGGAGAATTCCATTTTGAAAGGGATAGACCAAACTAATTTCTTGAAGGTCAAGAATATGCTGATTCAAAACTCTTGCGAATGCAAGTAAAAAGTCTCCCCATGTGATTAGCCATTGTTGTTTTAACTCTGGATCTTCTGGGATCATCCAACGCCAAGGTTTCGATACCCAGCCTGGTAATATTGGCTTAACATTTGGATGAACAGTTCCAGGTTTTAACTCTGAGATGGATATTCTCTCTACTGGCTTGGTTACCACTTTTTCGACTGTTAATGTTCTAGATGGAACTTGAATTTGTGGTAAAGTATGGGTTATTGTTTCTTTCTCAAACTTTGGTGTTTCAACCTTAGATGGGGCGGAAGAATCCGTAGTTACATCTTGAAGGACTTCTTCAAGGACATCAATATTACTTTTTTTCTTCTCGACCTTTTCCTTCTTTCGTTGTAATTCTGCCATCCAAGAACAACTCAAAATCCGATAAATGTAGAAGGACTCTCTTTATCCACCAAATTTATCTCGCCAATCATCATATCGTGCAAGTTCACTAGGAGCTACAGAAGGCCGAATATGTATCATTGCATTATGAAAGTCTGTTGCTGTTGGAGCTCGTACTTGAACACTCATGTCTGTTAGTGCTCCCTCTGCATCTAATTCTCTAATTGGCTGCATTAACGATTCACGACATAATAGTGCAATATCTGCCGCAGTATATCCTCCAGTGATTTCAGCTAATGCTCTGAAATCCACATCCGTATCTACTGGTACTCCTTTGGTATGGATTGAAAACATCACTTCCCTAGCCTCCTTGGTTGGAAGTGTCACATAAACACGCCGCTCAAATCTTCTTCGCATTGCAGCATCAATATCCCAAGGTGTATTTGTTGCTCCAACCGTAACCAGAAGTTCATCCCCTGTAGCAAATCCTTCAACTGCCTGTAAAAGCTGTGTTTTAACTCGTCTCATTGCTTCACCTTCAGAACTACCACCACGAGTTCCAGCTAGAGCATCAATTTCATCAAAAAAGATAATCGAGGGTGCCTCTTCGACAGCTCGTTCATACAATTCATTAACTAGCTTCTCAGACTCACCTAACCATTTACTTATTAGATTGGCAGCACTAACAGAGAAAAAAGTTGAATCAACTTCCGATGCGACAGCTTTGCATAGATATGTCTTTCCACATCCAGGGGGTCCAAACATCAAAATCCCCTTCCATGGTTTCCGTGCACCTTTGAATAAATCAGGTCGTGACATAGGTAGGATAATAGCTTCCCTTAATGCACGTTTAGCATCTTCCATCCCAGCAACATCTTCCCATTTCACATTGGGTTTTTCTCTTACAATTACGCTTGAGATAGCATCTTCTATTTCATTACTTTTTTGGGCTTGGGAGGAAGGAGAGGGTGTAGAGGTTTCAGAAGGTTCAATAATTCCTCTTATTTCTTTCACACGAAGGATGTACTCCATCGCCTTGTGATAATAGAGATTTTTCATATTTGGATCGTCAGTGAAATTTATAAGTTTCTGTAACTGTTCTGCAGCAGAAACATAGTATTTAACTGCTTGTTGTGTCTGTCCACTCTGATCCAGCTTGTATGCTAAACTAGCATTCTTTTTAGCTGCTTCAAATAAAGGAGAACCCATGATTTCATCACATAAATAAATATGCTTTCTTAAATAAATGCGTGGTCAAAAGATCAGCTTTTCTTGATTTTTTCAAGTTCTTTTTGAAGTTCTTGGGATCGAATATCGGGTGAGGGAAGACCAAAATCTGCTGTAGCAGCTTTAGAGGCACTAATTTCTCCAAGGATTTTTTCCACCATCTCATCTTCTTCTACATCGGATGTCATCATTTCAAAACCCTCATCCATTGCCTCTGTCGCAACATCTACACGTTCTGTTTCAATTTCCATTTGTTGAAGAACACCTTCAAGCTGAGGAATTTTTAATTGAGCGTTCATCTGATGCAATGTGCGAACAAGACCCTTGAGATCTTTCCCGATTGCTTGAGTTGCGGCTGCTTGTTCAAGTTTGAATTTTATGGCCTTTACTCGACTAGCCATCTGTTGACAGGCACGAGCCATGTTTCGATTTTTGGCCACATCCTTAGCTAATAATCTAGCAGTTGACATATCCCCATCATCTATCGCTTTCTCGACTTCCTTCAGCATGCTTCGTTCTTCTTTTTGTAATTTTCTTCTTTGACGTAACATGCGTTTTTCGACCATTCTAAGTCGCACAATCCATTTTCGTGTCGAACCTGCACCGCTTCCTCCACCTTTGAGCCATTGACCAAATTTATCAAAAACCATGTTTATGACCTCAATCCTTCTTCGATCTGTTTTCGCATTTCATCTAATTTCTTTTTATCTGCTTCACGTTTACCTGAGGTATCTTCAGATATCGGAGAAGTGGGTGTTGCAGAAACACTTGTGTCACTTGCTGGTAAAGAGCCAGATAATTCAGCTTCTAGCTCTGCCATTTGCATTGAGATCCGATCATCAGCTTCTACATCCATTCCTATTTCTGTAATCGATGTATCGGTTAATGCTTCTTCCATATCGGACACCATTTCGATAGAATCTTCAAGAGACATCATAACTTCTTCCGTTTTTTCAGGAGAGGCGGCCTCGATATTACTGTCAATTGCAGTTTGAGCTTGTGAAAGAGTTTCAGTTAATGTAACATTATCCGCAGATATGTCCAGTGTTTCAATGGTTCTTTGTAAATTAGCTATCTTACTATGAGTACTCGTTATTTGTGTTAAATACAATTCACGCCGCTTTAATGCTTGGTGTGCTCCTGGTTTATTTCCAGACTTTAATAATTGACGTGCTAACTCATATTGCTCATCAGATTGTCGTTGATAGTTTTTTACTTTTATTTCCATTTGATTGATGGTTCTTTTTAACTTCGCTTTCGTCTCAGTTGATGAAGATGGTTTCGATCCTGTTAAGAATCCTTTAAGTCGTTTCAATTGTGTTTTCAACTCGCTTCTAGCTTATCTGAAATGAGTATCTTCTTTCAGTTAAATATCTTAAGCTAGGTAGATGAAGAGTTCTTCTTAAGATTTACCATAGAGTTCCTCTATATGTCACCAGAAGTAATTTCTTAAGGAACAGAAGTCATAATCATATCGAATGATACCTAAAAAGCATTAACCATGAAAAAACATATAATATCTGGATTTACCCAACCCCGGGGAATGAAATTAAGACGCCGTCTAGGGTATTAGATTTAATTGCGATTTTTTTACTAATTAATCCCTCTAATGATCTTTCAACTCGTTCTATTGTCCAAGCTGTTTTCTGAATTAATTCCGCTGTTGTAATCTGCCCATTAGCAAGTGCTGCAATTTCTAATATCTTTTGATGGTCTTTTGTCAATTCTGGATCTGAAAATTCAATAATTTTCATTCCAGCTAGTGTACGTATCTGATGAAGCAATCCATTAGTGGTAAGTAGTTTTAGGGCTTTATTAACATCTTCTATAGATACAACAATCCCTTTACTTTCATCATTGAGTTTTAAAATCAATTCTGATACGCTAAGGATTCCTCCTGATTGATTTCGTACCTGTTTCCCTATTTCAATAATCCTTAGGCCAAGGTAATTGGTGTATTCATCCTTACCTTTCAATCTATCTTTGAATGACGACTTTTTACTAATATCATAAATTCCAATTGCGAGAGGAAGCCCTAATTCCTCACGTAATTTCATGACTTTCTGGGCAAGGTCGGGATTCTTCTTAATATCAGTCTTGTATTGGGCTTCAAGTTTTTGCAATTCTTTATGTAAATTACGAATTCTTTTGCTCATCTCATCGAGAGATTTAAGAGCCAACTGACTACCTTTTACTTTCAGTGCTGCTTCTTGAGTGATCTTCTCTTCAATTCGTCGTAGGCCCATCTTATTATTCCTCGAGAGCTCGATATTATGAGGTCACTTTGATCTTGTCAATGTTTATTTATAATTTTTTACAATACGATACAAAAAATCAGAGTAGAAGGACTAATTAATCATTTCAAATCATCTATTTGAATCGTTGAACATGAGAAAACAGAGAGAAGAACTTACTAGGTAATTCTTTGTATTCACAAATAGGTTTGCGATTTCAATATTTTTAGAGTTCAATAGTTTTAAACAAGAAGCACTCCAATTCACTAAGTACTGATTCTTTCCTGTCATCTTACTGTAGTGTTATATTCATTTAAATATCAACATTCAGTGTAAACTAGGTAGGGAACGTCTTTGGGTCTAAGTTCATCTTCTTCTGACTCGACGGGTTACTGTTCTTTTTGCGGATCAGGACTCGTTTCTTCGGAAGTTCACAAGTGTTTAGATTGTGGTGCTACGTTTTGTCAGCAATGTGCAACACGATCTCTTATGACTGGTTCCCAACTTAAATGTTCATGTGGTTCACCCAATATTGAAGCGTTTGACCACATCAAAAATGGAAAAGCTGATCTATTAGAGGAAATTTTCGATCTAAAACGCTCACTTAAGCAGGTAGGTTACCGGCCAGTTATTCTCTTAAAGCGAACAGGCCAGTTAGAGACACGATTACGTTCCTTCAGAAAGCAGTTTCTTATTCCAGGTAATTTAATTGATAAGATATTCCTAGAGACGAAAAAAATCGAAAATTTTACACTCAATGAGTTTCAAGAATATACTTCTAAACTCCAACGAATTTATCACAATGTTGTGCGTCATCCCATTACCGAAAATTCATTCCGAAACTCCTCTCTCCAAATTTCTCTATTTCAAAAACACATTGCGAGTTTTGATCAAACTGTGCTCTCTAAGCTTGAATCAATCTCTAAGTTAATTGAGCAGGTTGAAAAACAATGCGATCAATTTGATGAAATGAGAAAAAATCTTGCTCGTTGTATCGATGTCTTTGTATTAATCCCTGGTGAATTAGGCATCGGATATTTTTCGAATTTAGATCTCCATAATGACAGTTTTAGAAAATCTATTGTTGATTTTATTATTACAACTGACAGGATTGCCCTGATAAGGAAAAAACGAACAAATGTCCTTGGACATAAGATGATAATTTTTGATGAATTTCCACCCAAAGCTTTGATGGACGTGCAGAAAAAGAATTCGGGATTCTTAAAACGAGATAAGCTTCTAATCACCGCCATTAAGCGAGATTTCGTTATTCAATCCGATGAACACACCCTTTTACGGATTTTCGACTCATTAAAACTCAGTTATCTTGGTCGGCCAAGTGATCTCTATATTAATGAGCCTTTTAGGGATTGGTCCTCCGAGATTTATCAGGAAAAGATCCTATCTGCATTAAATTTTCAAAATAAGAAGAATTCATCTTCTTCTCCTCTCAAAGCAAACACAAAAGTCCCTGAAAATCTTCCTGATTTTGTTAACGGTTTTTTAGAAGAAAGATTACGTGATCTGAGGATCCATGAACTTGCTGCTAAAAGAGCATTACAGGAACTTAAAGAGGGACGTAAAAAGGTTGCAGGACGAGAATATTTCGAATTACTAAAACAGTTTGAATTTGAACTCGCAAAAATTGCAGAAGAACGAACAGAACTCCTAATTCGGACTGGTAAAACTAATCTTCTATGAGAAGTATTATAGATTCTTTAATTCTCTTCTAAAGTCTGATAGCCATCGTGATGCCTGAAGCTCTAATTTTTTGAGTTCGTCAGACTTCAATAATTGTCCTGGCTTTTGTTTGTCCATCCAGATTATCCATTGATTAATATCGTTAGTGACCCAGTGATTATCCCCATACATCGGTGCTCTAATCAGGATATCGTGAATTTCATCTAAGTAGGGTAAAACACGATCAACTGTTGCAATTGATTCTAGATGGAGAAGGTCAAGAAGCTCTATAGCATTCGCTACGAATTCTGCAGCAATTGTTGGGAGTTTTTTGATATGTGAATAGTCAATCTGGCTATAGGTATTATCATCCGCTCCTTCTGTCATCTTGAGCTTGGATAACCCTGAAGGAAATAGTTGAGCAATTCCCTCTTCTTCGATAAAACGATCTACATCAAAATTGTATTGTTCTAATTCAGCACGTGTCTCAATAATTCTCGTAAGAAGAGTTCTATGTTGTTTATGGTAGGTACTTGAATCGATTTCCCCACGATCATAGGTACGCGAAATCAAGTCAAGAGTACCAATATTCGCAAATAATCGGGCTTCTAGATCCCATCTGTGTGTTAAGTTCTGGGGGAATGACATTGGCTTTACCTAACTCAAGTATTGGAGTTGTTTCCGTAGTAAATACAACTCTTTTGTATATTTCTTATACAGTCGTGAATACTCAAAGATTGAGATTTCACCGGCTGCGTAGCGATCTTCTAGGGAGGAGAGTAAATCTGAGATAGCTATCCTTTCAGATTCAAGTTCTTCTTGGTCTGAAACCTTCAAACTTCGTGATCTTGATGATTCTTCGGGGTTAATCATAGATCTGGCTCTAAATCTTGCCAGTTCCTCATCTTTTGCCGTAAGTCGAGCATTCAAAGAAGATAATTCCGTACGTAATGCTTTTGTTTCCACGGCAGATTTAGAAACTCGTTTTTCAACTGTTGGTTCTGTTAATCTCACCATTGTATCACGAACGGATCTCGCGGTTTCTCCACGGGGTGTAGGCGGTACTCGTGACATGAGATTCTTTAATGCTATGATTACTTGGTAAAGGTGAAATTCCGCTCTCCAATTATCCAGAATTCTCAATTGAATGAAACCATCCTTGTCAATATTGGGATGGTCCATCCATCCAATTGCAGTTACAACTGGAGGAACATTAGGAAAGTATTCTGGGAGAAAAATTTCAAATGTAAACATATTCCTTCCCTTGTTTGTAGTATACGTCAATGTCCCTTGCCAACGAGCAAGAGATTCTCCTACTGGATTGAATCCTGATGCAGCGCTATTTGAATATGTTAATTGTGCCTCTCTCGCTAATATAAAATCTCTATCCATCTAATTCACCTGATACTATTGAAATAGGGAGGAAGATACCTTCTCTTCATGGATACTCCACTATCATTTTATCTCTTAGTCAGATTATCAGTACTTGATGTGCTTAAAAAATCCTCACAATTAGGAAGAGGAAAAACCCGTTCTATCAAGTGATCATCAAATTATACCCTTTTGATGCCCAATGAATATAAAGAGTAATTATTACTTCTTTGTTGCTTCAAAAAAGTCCATAACAGCTTCTCCCAACAATTCAAAGGCCAAATTGATATTTAAACCTGTTTTAGCTGATGTAGGAAGATAGTGGATTTCAAAACCACGATATTCTTTTGCGACATGTGAAAGTGTCCGTGCAAATTTCCTTGCTTTTGCATCAGAAACCCCGTGAATGCCTTCATCTCGTAAATCAGCCTTATTTCCTAAAATAATAATAGGTACAGGTCCTCTACCATTCAATTTCCAGAATTCGTTCATCCATCCAACAATGTTTTGGAAACTCTCAACACGAGTTGTGTCAAAAACTACTATTGCTCCCATGGCAGACATATAATAGGCTTTTCGAACTCCTTCAAAACGTGGTTGACCAGCAAGATCCCAGATGAGATATTTGACTTGTCTTCCTCCAGAGTACAAAACAGGTGATTCTTTGCTTGCCAAATCAGCTCCAATGGTCATCTGATAATCGTTCCGAAATCCTTCTCCTAAATATTGTCTTCTAATTGATGTTTTTCCAACCGCACCATCGCCAATAAGAATAATTTTTAATGTATGATGCTCCTTAACAAAAGAGGATTGATTGGATTCGATTTGAGTAAGGACTTCCTGTCTAAATTCAGGATTACTTCGTAAAAGATCCTCAGAGTATTTAGCCATAATTGAAACGATTTGTAACGTAAGAGGCGCGATTCTATCTCTTGTGAATTGCTTTGTAGTTACGATAGCGAAAATGTATTTTTCATCGATTACAAAGAAGTGAATTATCTGAGATTCTAGAGATAATTCTTCGATTAATTCTCCAAGCTTATGCCGAACATAATTCTTCATAGCATTTAAAATAAAGCTCAGCGATGTTTGACAACTGGCTTTATCAGAAAGGCAAATTTCAAATAAGGGTCGTCCTGAATCACGAAAACATGTTACCATTACGATTTCTTCTGCTTTTTTGGAATGGAATAATCCAAATTGCTTGAATTTTTCTTGTTCCTCCTCCTCTGTCGGCTGAGAATGAGAATAAACATCTTCTAGGATGTGGAGAAAGTCACCACCATCAGTGAGTGCATCTTCCAGATCAACTTGGACCTTCAAATAGAATTCTTCCATTTCCATGGCTGCAATGTCTGATTCTATCTGTTTTTCAAGCATCGAAGCATAATCTGGACTATCTTGTGGTGAAGATCTCTTTTCATCTTCATCCGACATAATTTATCTCCAAATTAATTTTTGACTATGGTGTAATTGTCTCAGATCCTTAAATATTGTACTAAATTCATCAGAGATTGGAGTTTTTCTTACGACAATGCCAAATTATTTACTTGTATTTTGAATATCCACACGTTTAAATATTTATTATTCAAGTTTAGAGAATAGTCCGGGGATTAGGAATGCTATACAAAATGCAATGACAAAATAAGATAGAAAGTTAGTCACCTGAGTAATCCATACGAGTTCAGGCTGAAATTCCATCGCAATATTATCAATCCCTTTTGCTACAAAATATAGAACTACAACTGAAACAATTCCTATGAGAATACGAATAAAGATATTTTTAGAGCTCTCTCTTTTCGTTGAAAAATTTATATATTTTACTTCCAAGGGTTGACCAACTACTATGCCTGCTAATAGTCCTGGATAGGTTCCTAAATTAGCGTCAGCCCATACCGTAGGATCAGATAACGAGATTGTTTCATTGAATGGAATCACTGTCCCTAAAATGAGCATAATCAACCCAAGAATAGCTAATAACAAGCTAGCTAAGAGACCGTATATCATTTTCTGATTGTCTGACCAACTCTTGCTACGTTCGCTTAAACTAGGTTCTAGTCTGGTGTACAGCCATGAAAGGAACAGACCAAACATGACACCAATTAGAATATCACTAGGCCAATGAACTCCCAGATACGTTCTACTTAAAGGAATTGATACTAAGAATATTAACCCAATAATTAAGAGTGGTACACTTTTTACTTTCGCGAGTACATATCCCCATATAGCACCTTGAGTTTGTGAATGTCCCGAGGGAAAAGAATATCCATTTGCACTCCAAACCGTTTCCTGACCTAGTACATTTGTAGTAACCTGAAAATCCTCAGCGTTATACACAAATGGGCGGGGATTATGAAAGAATATCTTCGCTACATAGTTTAAATGAGCAGAGAAAACAAGTAGATATATCAATTTTGTCATGAACTCTTTATCTAGGGTATAATAGAGTAATACTAGGATTATTAGAATCGGGAAAGTATTTCCAAGAGTTGTCACAACCCCAAAGTAGATATCAAGGAATTCATTTGATAATCCCTGAATTAAATCCAAAATACTTTCACCCAATGGGCCAAATAGGAGATCAGACATGATTAAACACCAGTTTTGATTTTGAGTAAAAGATTACATTTAAACTTTCTTCCCCAATATTTCTATAATATACCAGATTCTACTGGAAAGCATTCATAGAAATGCAAAATAATTATCAATAAGTTAATTTCTTAACTCATTATTCGATAATCAGTGGTTTACTTATCTTTTCGATGTGATATTTCGTGAGTGAATCAGAATCAATTGTATGTCCAAACTGTAGTGAAAGGAGTCCAGCTGGTTATATCTTATGCCCTTACTGTGGCTTTGATCTAACAAAAATACTGCGTCAGAGGCAGAAAATTGGAATTACCTTCAAAGAGCGATTTTCACGGATTTGGAGAAGTCTTTCAGATCCTCGTGATAGTAAAATTCTATTCAATGAAATTGGAGTAAATCCAGATAGGTTAGGAGTGCTAATTCTATTATACCTTGTCTCAGTTTCGTATTCAACCGCTACAGTTGGAACTCTTGTAATAAAAGGGAGTAGTTCTTCTTGGCATGATTTTCACTTCTTTTATTTCCTTATTTCACCCTGGCTTGTTGGGATAGGCTTCCTGTTTTTGGCTTTATTTGGTTGGTTAATTTGCACACTCGTTATTTGGTTAATTGCCAAAACCCTTGGGGGAAAAGCAAGTTTACGTGACACGTATAGTATAGTGGGATATTCATTTGGCCCACTTATTACAGCTTCGTTGCTAATTTCTGTAGTAATTATTCTGCTTGGGAGTCCTCTGGAAATCGGTGATACTTTATCTTCCTCTGGTTACGGTATCTTTCATATACTCTATTTACCTTTCATAGCATTCTGTGCATATCATTGTGGGAATGGCCTTCAGTCTGGACATTTACTAAACCCAACGTACTCCTACATTCTTTCAGGTACAGTGGCAGGAGGATTTGCTATTTTATACCTAATTCCTGTTCTGGGTTGATAAAATAGATTAGGAATCAAAATATACTTGAAATTTTAGTGGTTTAGAAAGTGAGGGATCAATTACACGAAGTATAGCTTCTGAGTCAATAATTTCATTCAATCTCTTTGAAGTCTCACTAATCGTCTGTGTTCCAGAGATCATTACCATTTCCTTCCCTAAATTAAATGAATACCGTAATTGGTTCATAAAATCACCTATTAGCTGATCGATTGCTGATCTTACAGGAATAGCATTTAGTTGGTATTCACTAGAACAAACAAAACAGTCATCACGACGGGAAAGCTCGACAGCAGTAAATACACCAGCGGTTCCATCCCAAAATAAGTATTCTTTGAGTGAAGGTAACTCTAAAATAATTTTCAATGTTTCTTGGGCCATCAATCCGCCTATTACAAAGGAAACACTGGATACTGATGGAATAACGTCATCAACAGGTTTCTTTTTGCGAGATTCTTTTCGTTGGTCCCCAAAAGGAGTACATGCCTTTTGAAGCTCTTCCTCTGGTATCAATGATTGACACTCTAAACAGGCATTTTCATGTGGGATAATCACCTGGAGATTACCTAAGAAACCAAACATCCCTCCTGACACTAGTGGAAGATCGTGCTCAACCACGTATGAATTAATCCATCTTCGATCAACGAATGTATCCAATCCTTCTACAATCACAGTCGCAGTTTCTAAATCAGCTTTTGTTACATCTTGAATTTTCATATTTAGAGGGGTAACTCTCAATTCAGGATTAATTTTCGATAACTCTCGTGCAGCTACTTCAACCTTCGATTTACCTACATCTTCCATACGGAATAGTAACTGTCGATTTAGATTGCTAATCTCAATTGAATCGAAATCCACTAATACAAGTTCTCCTACTCCGGCCATCGCTAGTGAAACAGCTGCTACTGAACCCAAAGCTCCCAAACCTACAATTATTACCTTTCCCTTGTGTATTTTCTCTTGATCCCAATTTTCTATGAGTGTTTGCCTATCATACCTGATTTTCTGGGATTCGTGAGTAAAATTGTTCATATTGTTCCCCAAATTGACTGATGAAAGACTTTGTTTAATTTTTTTCTTCAGCTTTATTATATTAAGGACGATTTTAAATCATCTTGGAAAGAGTAACCCAACAAACTCAATGCAGCTGTGAATGAATATTGAAAAACGATTGCGTACAATCGCTATGGTATCCATATTTCAATAGAAAAGAATTACTCAAGAAGAAAAATAAGAAAAAAAGAGAAAGACAATTATTTAACCGTTCCACCGGTTGTTCTCGTAATCATGTATAATTTATCTAAATCTTCAATACCCGCGGATTTTAATGTCTCGCTCTCATCAAGCTGTTTTCCCTGAAAAACTAAAATCACTGAACGGGCAGGAATACGTTTTTGTTGTGCAACGCGCTCTTTAATAGATGCTAATGATTCAGTTTTTTCACAAGTAAGCGTTATCTGTCCTCCTCCAATTGCTTGGACAATATTTATCTGCATTTTTGATTCCCAGCTAAGTATTTCTTGTTTAATCTAGTGATGTTCTTCATATCAAATTTTGAAGTTACTTCGACTAAGCCCACTAAGATCATAGGCCGAGAGCTTATAAAAGATACGAAAGGGGATTATGAAACTCTGAAGAATCATATTGATCTTATGATATTTCAACATAAATGTTTCTATTCTTCTTCATCATCCTCGAGAAATTCTATTCCTTCATTTGTAATCTGGAATGTTAATGTTTTCGTAGTATGTTTTGTACCTCTCATTTTACTGATTCGGAGGATTCGCATCATTTCTCCTCGCACAGATAACATATCCAAATGTATTATAGAATCGGCAATATACTCTTCCCCAAAAATCGATGTGCCCGTATTACTAGGAAGCTCTGATATCGCAAGTGTAGTTACATTAAGGGAGGCAATATTGGTTAAGAAACCCGTAGTAATTTTTCTCAAGAAGCCCTGGTCATTCCCGTAGTCATAAAACCGAAAAGCCGCAAGTGGATCAATAACTATCCGTTCTATCTTCTTTTCCTCGACTACTTGACTGATGTGATAGAAAACACGATGGAGGAATGTAGGTAAAGATGTCTCATCATATGGTACTCCTTCGGTTTCCATAATAAATGGTGAGTCTTCTGACATATTGAGACTATCAGGATCCCATAATTCCCAACCTGAAGGTGTAAAATCTAGCATGATAATTTTTTCGGGTTCCACATAGTGATTGTGATCAAAAAATAAAAAATTACTCGCATCTCGACGGATAGCCCACGGAGGCTCTTGCATAGCTATAAGTAATCCATTTTCATTCTTTAACGCCCCATCTGATAAAAAATGTAGACCAAAAATAGTTTTACCAGCTCCTGCTGGTCCAATAATCAAATTTGTTGAACCTTTGATAAACCCACCTTGAGTAAGTTCATCTAGATTTGGTATGCCGCTAGTTACACGTATTTTTTCAAACAAATGATGCCACATTTCCTCTATGGGATTCTAGAGAAAAATAGCATTTCCTTCTTTATTAGTTAAACTCAATTCGAAATCCGCTTGAATCACACTAATTTGTAGGAAAGTTCATTCTTAACTAGATTTGAGTCTGTTCAACAACGACTTTTCGATATTTTATCATTTCTTTGACAAGGTATGCGAATGCAGCTTCAAGATTTTCCCCGCTTCTAATTCCTCCGGGATCTGTTGCTACCGTTCCAAATATTTGATATGTATACTCTTTTAGATGCGCTTCAACGAATGCTTTCAGGATGAAGTCAGGAGAAAGTGCGATTGGCAAATCCTGTTTATTTGCAATCACTAAGATAGGTATTTTACCTGGTATCAATCGTAAAGCTTCATCCAACCACTGTTCATCATTTCTAAAATTCCTTTGAGAACTATCGACAATAAAAACTATCCCATCAGCTGTTCTTACAAATCGTTCATGGTATCGCATATCTAAAAACCGCTTCTGCCCACCCACATCAATTAACCCTAACACAGCAGAATCTATCTCAACATGAGATACTCCAAAGGCTATTGTTGGTTTAATATTTCTTGGGGCTGGATACCCATGTTCCAAATAGAAAGCGATGGAGGATTTCCCTACTCCGCTGGTACCAAGAAGTATCACCGAAAATATGTTATCAGATGAAGTCTGCATATGGAAATGAATCCTAGTATTACTACTAATGGCTGAAATAGTACTCAAACATTAGAGATATTAGTGTAAGTTAAATCTCCTATACACTAATTGAAAATGGAATCGAAACTTTAAAAGAGATTCCAAACTAAAATTAATATTAAGAACTTGGAAAACTAACTAGTTATTTCAATAGAAATTTATGAGGATATTTTCCTATGAAAATTAGTTTTTATTTTTCCCTTTGTGAATGAAAATGAACCAGAAATCTCGCGAAATTAAAATTGAATCACTAAAGACTCCGAAAGGAGATGTACCGACTGTAAAAGGATTGGAATTGGTAATGGAACTGTTCTTTTCTGAATATAACAAATTGGGATCTGTTATAGATTCCCTTCAGAAGAAAATTGGAGATTTATCAGGTGAGATTTCGAAACAATCAAAGCTAATGACCGATTTTGGAAAAAATTTTTCAGATTTGATTGTAATTTTAGGGAACTTTGAACGTAAAATCGAACAACAACAATCTGCTACAGCAAATACCCGTCTCATGGAAACGACTGATTTATTAACCTTAAAAAAGGACTTATCTCAAATTTTAACAAAATTAGAGTCATTGCTGACAATTAATGAAAGGTAAAGGCAATCCTATGAAACAAACTAGTATAAAACTAATTTCAAGTCCAATTGGATCTTGGAATCCATTTCAGACTCCCTCTAAGTGCATTATCTGTTGGAAACCGATGAAAGAGAGTGAACCTTTGATGGAGTGTCCCCACTGCCATAGTAGAGCCCACCAAGAGCACATGCTGCGCTGGTTAGCAAAGAAAGGTTATTGTCCTTTCTGTAACAATAAGTGGTAATATGAAGGAACTTATACATCTACCTAAAGTCATTAAAAAATTGGAACAGAACCTAGAAGGTTATTTAGGTAAGCTATTCCCGACACGAGAACGAACTTTACCTGTAAAAAAAATGAAAAGGGAAAATAATACGATAATGACATGGAATGTGTATCCTAATCCTCCTGAAAAAATTAACAAAATTTTTGTAGACTTAGAAAAAATAATTTCGAGAATTCTCAAACATCCTATTGATGGGGAACTAATCTGTTATGAGATTAAGGCTGGTCAAATTCTTGATGGAGGAGTTAATGCCTTTTCAATACTTCAAGGATTCAACTGGGATTTATACCTGTACCAACCTGAAATTTTCATATACATTAGGTTACAACATGAATCAGACCTTGATGTAACCAATGAATGGATTTCAATTGATATTGACCTAGTTAATAATTCGGCCTGGTTCCTTGACTAGAGTTTTCATTTCAAACGATTTTCCATCTCTTGGAATGGCTTTCGTATTCTGTTCGTCCTTCCACCTCCATTTCTTTGAGGAATGCATTTGCAGTTGTGGATCCCACTCCTAGTTCACTAAATGGAGATTCCCAAGATATACCAATTGTATTCATATATTCTTCTGCAATATATTGTATTTTAGCTTCCCCTTTGCTTACTAATACATCATAGATAGTATCTTTTGTGTGTTTATGTTCAAAAATTAAATTGTGAATGTACAGATCAAATGGGTGCGGAACTGGACTTTGATGGGAGGGACAAATTACTTCTGTCGTGAGATTAGATAACATTTCAAGAAGTTTCAACCGTTTTTGGGAACTGCCTGTCCCATCAATGAAGAAGGAGGCTGGTTGTTCTGGGGCAATATTAGCTTCATCACCAATAAAAGTACATTTAGCAGAATAAGCTTGTATTAAAATTGAATCTTTCGAATGACCCCCAGTAGATTGCAGAATAAGTTCTTCAGATCCAAGATCAATTGATTCACTACCACTAAAGCAAGTTATATGCTCTTCTTTAACTTTACTAATTTTTGAAAATAATGATGACTTCATTGCGAGACTGAATTTTGATGGATTCGGGAATTGCTCATCTAAAATATACTTCTGACCTTCAGTGAGTGCTTTTTTCCCTGATTCATGGATTACAATCATCGGTTTAATTTTTGAAAGAGCACTTACTCCTGCCCAATGATCAGGGTGGGTATGAGTTAGGACTAAATACTTAATATCTGAAGTATCTCTACCTTCTTTCTTCACAAAAGATATTATATCTTTCCCAACTGATCTTGAAGGTAAATCAATTATTGCAATCTTTTCCCCCATGACCAGATAACTGGCAAATTCTTCTTCTTGCTTACCTGTTTTTCCTACAATCCGAAAAACTCCTGGTGCCCATTCTACAAAGTTTCCCAAAAATATTCACCTATTTCAGTTTGATGTGACTTTTTCTGAATAAAACCCTCGTAATTTCTTTATTAATGCTTTTTGGTGGAGGAGGTCGCTTTTCTGTAAAAGATTTTCTCTGCAACAATAAAGGATAATTTTTAAAAAGAATCTCTAGAATCAAGATCGTATATGAGAGTCCTTTGAGGGATACCATATTGAACTTAGACGAATTAATCGAACATGGTTTTATACCAACCATTGATCCTACTTCCCCGGATTCACTAGCTAGTCAAGGAGCCAATGCTTTTCTTGCTGAATATGGAGGAGTAGTTGAAGAAGTAGCACTTGTTTGTAAAAAAGAGGACGGTTTAGTTACTTTTCGAAGTGGAGCCGCTCCTAGTGACCGTAATTATGAAAACTTTTTCACAGACTTTACCGAATTAGCTAATGACCTTGGTATGAAAACCCATGCCTTTTCCTATGCTTTTGGTGATTCTTATCTTGGATCAGATCCAAATTATTCAATAGGTCGCTCTGATGGGACACTCATGACGACTTATGTTGATCCAAGTATGGAGGGATACTGGAAACATCTTAGTCAAATTTCACGTGAGGTTGCTCGTAAACCTATTAGGTCATTAGTTCTGCAAGAATTTCTATTTCCTAGACAGGAGTTTTCTTTTTCAAAGAGAGCTGTTCGAAAATTCGCAGAATTATCAGGTGTAAGCTTAGACACGAGTTACCTTGACATTCAAAAAGACCCTTCAATTCAACGAATGTTTGAAGATTGGCGTACTGATCTCATAAGCAGAGCATTTCGTCAAGCCGTAGAAAACGCAAGAAGCGAACGTCCAAGTTTAGACATAGGCATGGTCGTACCTGTCGATCCTGAAACAGAATGGCACAACGGATTTGTGCGTCATTATGGGATAAATCTGGATAGAATTATCGAAATTTGTGGTTATGTTATTTATCACATTATGCCCTATTCCCCTATGTACCCTGAGCCAGGTTCCCCTAGTTGGGATACTCTAACGCAAGCCCTCCGTAGTTCCAATCTCTATGAAGAAAGTGGATATAAAAAAGCCCTTTTTGTCTGGGGCTTGGATTCAGAAGACGATGTCACGTGGTTAGAAACTTTAAAACAAGAAGTTAATGCTGATAAAATATTCGCACGTCTAGAATATCCGGAGAAATATTCTGTGAAGCGTGAAATACACCGTGGGGTATAAATCCCGACTATTTTTGGTTCCAATGCGCATAACGTCGAATATAATCGCCAACCTGATTTTGAAAGACCCTTCGATTTCGCTTCCATTGGCGCGCAGCAGTCGCATTTAGGGGGTCATCGGGATTGGGACTTGTTAGAAGGAATCGAATTGTCTCCACCACCTGCACTAAACTATAAGCTGGACTCCAATCCTTCCCAAGAATACCTACACACACTTTTTCTCTGAATATGTTCACATGCCAAATGGGAGTCTTAAACCTGACCTTTGGAGGTTCAAATGGATAACTACGAGGAATTTTTATTTCAATTACAAACACTCCCCCCTCATATAACCCAGATCCTAAAATTTCACCTTTCCAGAAAGTCAAATCGTTGTTAACTGATCTAAAAGTTGGTTGTTCCCGAGTCAACTCTTGAGCTTCGATTGCAAGTCGATCTAACCATTCTTCTTCAGTTAACAGATCTTTTTCACCCTTATTTTTCTCTATATTAAAGGACTGGAACTTTGTTAATAAGTATAAGCAAATGAACCTTAATTATTACTTTCAATAGATTGGGTATAAAATTAGGTTTATAGGAAAGATGAATTCTAGAAAAGACATAATCTGACAATAACATTTTTATTTATTTCAGAAGGCATAAACTTACAATCAAACTTCCCTATACCACAATCTCCGAAAAAAAATACTTGAAAGGTGACTCTGTTAAATGAGTGAAGCATACTTAGACATCCTCGAGAGGTTTACAAAGATCCAAGAAATTATGATTCTAGATGATAAGGAGTATCGGAAAAATCCGAAAAAAACCGCCAGAATCGCAAGCATGCTAGTAATGGCGAGTCTTTATTCGAGATTCTCCTTAGATCGTCAATATGCAGTATTCAAAGCCATGAAACAATCGATGCGTGAGAAGCTTGATAGTTTTAAGGCACTAGGGGATTCCGTTGATGATATTGCAGCAACCCTGATTTATGCATCTGAAGTTAATAAAAGCAAAACAGGCTAATGATCAGAATTTCTAGTCAATACAGGTTATTAATCATTAAACCCGATTTCATCCACGATAATTCTTCTTTTCCTTTACTCTTATATTTGGATTAGATAGCCATTCAGTAGACTAATTCAACAATAGAAGGAATTGGTTGGTATGTCTACAATCTAAGCTGGTATTAGAACTTAAATAGTAATCTACCAGTTGAAATGCAATCTATACAAAGAAGAATTAAGAGGGGGGAGGGAGGGGATCCAGCGCTAATAAAAAACAGAGTTTTTTGGCACGCTGAATCCCAAGGTATTCTCGTTTTTCTTCCAACCATACTAGAAGTGAATGATTGGACAAGAAAGCTTCCGTTGTAGAACTATATAATATTTTTTGTAAGGTACCCGAAAAAAGCCCTCTTTCTCTTTGCAGATAATATACTTACTTCGTACTTAGTTCTCTCGAATAGCATTTAGCTTAGATTTCTATCAACTAGTAACAAAATCCTTAGAGAGTATTTAAGCTCGAAAGAATTTTAAACACTCCCTTATTTGCTTTTTCTGAGGCGAAATAACATGTGGGATTGCCAAATGCTTGAATCACTTTGAACTCTTTTCTGGTCTCTTTCAAGCTAATGTTTTACTTCGCCTAAGCAGAATTGAAACACGGAATTTTGCGGATCCCTCAACTCCTCTCTTAATTATATTTGATAATTATAATAGTAGAAGTAAAAATCAGTATTTAGGATGTGTCTTACTTGGAAGATTTAACTGATAAGAAATTTGTTGTGTGTCCCGCGTGGCCTTACGTGAATGCTGTTCCTCATCTCGGAACAGTGTTACATTTACTTAGTGCGGATATATATGTTCGTTACTTAAGGCTTCGTGGAGCAAATGTAATCTCAGCTACTGGTTCAGACTGTCATGGAACACCAATAGAGGTGGCTGCGCTAGCCACTGGAATATCACCTGAAAAATTGGTAGAACAACATCATGCTCAAATTTTAGACTTACTGCGGAAATGGAATATTGATCTAAATTATTCAAAAACAGAGAGCTCGCACCATTATTCTTGGGTACAGGATTTCTATCATCGATGTTTCGAAAATGGATTTATTTTCAGTAAAGAAATTGAACAATTGTACTGTGAGACAGACAAGCGTTTCCTACCCGACAGATTCGTTGAAGGAACCTGTCCTCACTGTGAAACCCCAGGAGCTCGTGGAGATCAATGTGATTCCCCTTCTTGTGGAAAACCATTAAGTCCTGTTGAGTTAATAAATCCTGTGTGTAAAATTTGTGGAAAACCACCTATTACTAAAGTTACAACTCAATGGTATTATGATTTCAGTGCTTTCCAAGAAGAATTGACCGATTTTATTAACAAGAATGAAAATTTCCCTGATAATGCACGTAAATTCTCAAATCATATCCTTCAGGAAGGATTACAAGCCCGAACTTTAACACGTGATCTCGCATGGGGAATACCTGCTGGGCCCGCAATACCTGGAGCAGAAGGAAAATCGATCTATGTATGGTTGGAAGCAGTTTTAGGATATGTTTCAGCATCAGCAGAATTAGGATTACGTTTATACAAAGACCCTGATTTTTGGAAACAATTTTGGCTTGAACAAGATACTCGGACTATTTTCTTTATTGGAAAAGACAATATTTTCTTTCATACACTTTTATTTCCAGCTCTTTTATTGGGAACTAAAGATACTTATGGTAAGCCATTTGTTCTTCCATACAATGTTAGTACAACCGAATTTCTTATTTTTGAGGAGGACAAATTTAGTAAATCCAGAGGTATAGGTGTCTGGATTGATGAAGCTGCCAAGCTCCTTCCTACTGATTATTGGAGGTATTATTTAGCAGCGACACGTCCAGAAATTAAAGATACGTCATTTACTTGGACTGAATTTGAGCAACGTGTAAACAATGATCTTAATGACGTATTAGGGAACTATATTCATCGTGTCTTTGTACTAATTCACAAGTACTTTGAAGGAAAAATCCCAGAATGCCACAGGTTAGATACTACCGATAGAGAATTTGTTTCAGCCATAAATAATGTTCCTGAGGCTGTAGCAGACCATTTTGACAATTTTGAATTTAAAAAAGCAGTCGCTGCAATCATTGATTTCGCTCGTGTCGCCAATGGATATCTAAGTACAAAAGAACCCTGGAAATTAATAAAATCTGATCCTACAACAGTTGAAACTACATTATACCTTTGTGCTCAATCAGTTGCGACTTTAAGTGTTATTTTATCACCTATTATTCCCGACACTGTGAAAAAAATTTGGGAAATCCTGAAACAGGATGGAAGTGTCCACGACCAGCAATTAGAGGATGCTGGAAAGCTAAGATTAGATCCAGGATCAGTCATTTTAGAATCAAAACCCCTTTTTGCTAAGGTTGAAAGCGAAGAATTACAGAAGGAACTCAACGCTATTCATAAAACGGAGTCTAAAAAACCAAAAAAGGTGAAAAAATTGCCAGATAGAGAAACAATTCCATTCAAAGATTTTGAGAGACTTGATATCCGAATAGGTACAATCATTAAAGCAGAAAAAGTTCCTAAAGCCAAGAATCTATTGAAACTAAGAGTAGATCTAGGCGAAGACATCGGAGAAAGACAGCTAGTCGCTGGACTTGCATCTTTTCGTGACCCTAAAGACTTAATTAACCAAAGAATCACGGTTATAGTTAATCTGGAACCTACAACAATCAGAGGGGTCAGATCTGAAGGAATGCTCCTCGCTGCAGTCGAAGGTAAGGAATTAGGATTAATAGTCCCTGATAAAAATATCGCTAATGGCACTAGAGTTAGCTAAAGTTTAATAAAACCCAGTTCCCATTCAGAGTTTAGGGATGAGTTTATGCCTGAATGGGATTTAATTCTTTACACAGACGAAAAACAGAAAAATGTTCTGAATAAACTAAAACTTTCTGATAAAACTTTGTCCGCTGCGGGCCAACACGGAAAAGCCACTATTCTCGTGGATCATCAGGGGAAAGAATGGCTTTTGAAGATTTTCTCTAATATTCTAGATTTAGAGGTAAAAAAAGTATCCGACTTGGATATCGATATTCAAGATACTCCCGAACGGAGTCGTGACCGACTTCATTTATGGCGAGTATTAAATGAGATTACAGCATCACGACTTGGAAGACGTTTGTACCTAAATGTTCCCGAAACACGGATAATTTGTTCAGGTAAGGTTGCCAAATTTAAGTTAAAGTCCTCAACAGTCCTTAAAGAAGAAGATGTGGTAGTTTTAGATGAGGAAGAGGAAGAAGGGGAATCAGCAGAGGAATTTTATTCTTTTTCTGAGCGAGAAATTGGGTCTTTGAAAACTTCTGATCGGTTTGAAGAAATTCTAGCTCAAAAAAGTCCACGGAAAAATCCCACAGATATTTTAGCTCTTCTCCAAGAAAAAGTTCCAGATTCTCGGAATATTGATGAATACTTAGATGATCATAAGGCCGATTTAGATGCAGCCTTTGAAAATATTCAAAGCATAGATGATGCTTTTCTCCTTCTGCCTTTTGATATCTGGTTAAACGATCCTGATCGAAATGCTGGCAATTATTTAGTCCAGCTGAACGAGAAAAATGAAGCTTCACGAATTTGGGGGATAGATTATGAAATGTGGTCCTTTGGAAGCGATATTTGGATGGAAGAAGATAATGTAACCCAAGGAAGAAGTTATCTTACCGCAATAATCCATCCAAAAAGTCATATTTTCGATTCACGGGTCAATCAAACATTCTACAGAATAAGAATGCTTTCCGATGAGGAAATAGTTCAAATGACTAAAGCTCCTCAATTGGCTTGTAAGTTTTTCGAATTCCACATAAATACGGGCGATCTACACCCTGATGAGAGAGATAAATTAAAGCAAGTGGAGATTAACCTTGAAGATTTTCTGATTGAGTCCCGTCCACGTTCAGATAAATTAAGTGAAATCATCACACGTCAAATAGGTTTACCTAAAGACTTTAAGACTTGAAAATAAATTGGTAAATTTCGGGTCTTCATAAAACAGCACTCTCAAGCAAGTTCTTTGTCTTTAAGGCCATCATGTATTCTTCATCGGTAGGAATAACCACAACTTCTATTTTGGATTCTGAAGATGAAATAATCACTTCTTCCTCTCCATTAGCTCCCTCGTTCTTTGAGATATCAATGGAAACATCTATACTATTCAGTCCCTTCACTATCAGTCTTCGAAAGTAAGAAGATCTCTCACCTATCCCACCTGTGAACACAATCGCGTCTAATCCTCCCAAAGCAATAAGGTACGCTCCAATATATTTCCGAATTCTGTAGGCAGCCATCTGAACAGCTAATTCTGCAGAGTGACTCCCCTTCAGAGCACTTTCCTGGATATCCCGCATATCTCTAAAATTCCCTGTAATTCCCAATAAGCCACTCCTTGAATTTAATTCTTGATCGATTTGATCAATGGTCAAATTTCCAGAACGCATCATAGCTAGTATTAAACCTGGGTCTATATCCCCCGATCGCGTGCCCATTATTAGGCCCTCTAAAGGAGTTAACCCCATACTTGTATCAATTGATTTTCCATCATATACAGCTGTTACTGAAGCTCCATTCCCAAGATGTAAGACGATTAGCTTTTTAGATTTCTTTAAACTAAGTAAACTTCTCGTTCTATTAGTCACATATTCAATAGATGTTCCATGAAACCCATATCTCCGGAAAGAATTTTCCTCATACCACTTTCCTGAAATCGCATATCTGTATGCATATTCTGGAATCGTAGCATGAAAAGAAGTATCAAAAACTGCAATATGAGGAATAGCTGTTAATTTTTTTTTACTAGCTCGGATTCCAATTAGATTAGCGGGATTATGAAGTGGGGCAAGCTTTGATAGTTTTTCTATCTGAGATTCAACCTCAGTATCAATGATCAATTCTCTTCGGAACTGTTCTCCCCCATGTACTACACGGTGAGCTACAGCTTTAATCGTATTAATGTCGAAGAATGTTAAGACATAATCTACAGCCTCTTCATGAGTAGCACAACTTATTACCTTGGTAACTTCCTCCTCCTTGCTTTTATGATATATCTTTGGTTCAGGGAGGCCTATTCGTTCCACTAATCCTTTAGCTATTAGCTGTTCTTTCTCCATGTTATAGATCGAATATTTTAGAGAGGAAGATCCTGAATTTATCGTTAAAATTGTCAAAAAGACCCCTCTAGTAGGTACCTTTAGGTGTATCAGTCCCTTTTACAATAGCAATGGATGCTGATGCACCAATCCTAGTTGCTCCAGCGTTTATCATCTGCTCTGCAATCTCGTGAGTTCTTATCCCTCCAGCTGCTTTTACACCCATTTCTGGACCTACTGTTTTTCTCATCAGAGCAATATCCTCAACTAATGCTCCTGCAGTACTGAAACCTGTAGAAGTTTTAACAAAATCTGCTCCACTTAATTTTGTTAACAGACTACCTTTAACTATTTGTTCCTTGGTTAGTAGAGCAGTTTCAAGAATGACCTTTACTATGGCTTTCCCTGCAGCGGCATTTACTACCGCTTGGATATCCTCCCTAACTAAGTCATCGTTACCTGATTTCAACGCTCCCACGTTAATAACCATGTCTACTTCATCTGCTCCATTTGCTACAGCATCTCGAGTTTCAATTGCCTTTACGGTGGGGGTAGTTGCTCCTAATGGAAATCCAATTACAGTACATACTTTCACTGAGCTACTTTTCAAATATTTGGCTGCTTTTGCTACATTTGTAGGATTAATACATACTGATGCGAATTTATACGTTGCAGCTTCTTCACATAGTTGTTTAATCTCTTCTTCAGTTGCATCTGCACGGAGATTAGTATGGTCGATATACTGAGCAAGCTCCATATCATACCCATTTATCCCTGTCTCAGAGGTAATTCTTGTTGCTCCTCCATTAACTAATGCTTTAACAGCAGCTTGAGACTTTCCATCTAATCCAATCTCTTTCCCTGAAGTCCCAATTGTGTATGATCGATCAGAGGTGGTTGGGATATAGGGAGAGGGTTCTTGATCAGTTATCTGATGAACATCAACAATTTTGATTCCCATAGTCCTTAATTGATCAATAATTCCCTCAATACGTCTATTCATTGCAGGTGGGACTTGATCTTTCTCAATCTGACAACAGTAGATGGAATCATATGCTGCAATAACTGGTTTTCCATACATCAATCCAAATACTAGGGTTATAGTTCCCAAGGAATCTGCGTTCAAGGCCGCTACTTTAGCTGCAGTATTTAAGGATAATATAGGCACATAAATAACATCTACCCGACTTAAAATATTGTCAAAAAACTGTTCAGAATAATCAGTAATAATTGTGGCTCCTTCAGAGACTTGTCTAATATCAGGTAAACCAATTATTTTTATTGCTGCACGAGTCATTACGATGTAAGTATTAGTATACGATTTTGAGATTTTTTCTATTTGGTGCATAACTTCATTAATCTCTTTATTCCCCCCACATAGTAGAATTAAAGCTGAGTTTCCTGAAGCTATTGTATAATTGATTTTCCGATTAGAAGTCTGTAAATTCGAATCGAACTGTTGTTTGGGAGCGAGATTATCTTGATCAAGCTTCCTCATCACTTCTTCAGTGATTTTCTGTATCATCTCATTACTCATTTTCTTTACCCAAAATTATTTTAACTTAATTCAGTTTGTTTTCCATCCACTTCAATATAATCAATAACACCTACTATTAATGCATCCACAGCGGCTTTGTCATTATGCATTATACCTCGTATAGAGTTACCTTCTCGGATAACAAGGACACAATCCCCGATTCCAGATTTGGCTACATCTAGAGCGATGATAGAAGGCTCAGTGAAATTTCCTTTCAGATCTATCGGACGTACCACAAGTATTTTTCCGTTTTCATGACTCTCAGTTTTAATTGGAGCAACTACATTGCCGATTACTTTAGCAAGAATCATTCTGTTTCACTTTCTACAATTTTTGGTTTAATTTCACGAATCTTTTTTGGTTTCTTCTTTCGAGTGGCCCTTTTTCTTGGTTTTGGTTTAACTACGGGCTTAATTTCTTCAACTACTTCGGGTTCCTCTACTTTCGTTTTCGGGATCGGTTCAAGTATCTCCTCTTTGGGAATTTCCCCGATTTCTTCATCTAGACTTATATCAACTTGTTTTAATGTTGCTGGAGGGGCCTTCTTCTTCTTTCTCTTCTGAGGTTTGCGTTTTGCACTTTTTGTAACATAATATTCCTCAATATATCCAACTATACACTCATCAATCGGAACGAGTTCCTTTGGAAAGACAATAGCTGCCTCCTTTTTACTTACTACATACACAATATCTCCAGGTCCTGCAGTTTCAATGCCATCAGCGGCAACATATGGACTTCCCAAGGGTTGAAGATTATCATCTAGACCTTGAACTACTAGAAGTCGGAGAGAATTTAATCCTGGATCTTTTGTTGAGGCAACAACATTCCCTATTACTTTTCCAAGTTTCATGTAATCACGCTGATTTTAAATATTTCAATTCAATCTCGGAAATCTTATTTACTCTGGTCTCGTGTCTTCCACCACCGAAAGGAGTAGATAACCAAATCTTAACAATATTTTGCGCAATTCCTGGACCAATTACTCTCGCACCTAAAGTCAGGATGTTAGAATTATTGTGTTCACGAGCGGAATTCGCAGTAAATTCATCCGTGCAAGGAGTTGCTCGAATTCCTTTAATTTTATTTGCTACAATTGCGCTAGCTACGCCTGTACCATCGATGAGAATCCCAACGGATTCAACTGAGACTGCAACTGTTTGTGCTACTAATAATGCAATATCAGGATAATCCACAGGATCTGTAGAATAACAACCATAGTCCGCAACTTCGTATCCTATTCCTTTCAGGAATTTTATCAGATCATTTTTGAGATGGAAACCACCATGATCCGATCCAATTATTATTTTCTTCATTTGACTTCAACTTGTAATATAAAACTCAAAGCAGAGTTTTTACTAGATCTGGATGAGGAGCAGGAATTACAGCAGTGGATAATACTAATCCTTCTCCTTTTACACGATTAACCCCAGCATCTACAGCTGCTCGCACGGCACCCACTTCTCCTGTTAAAACAACAAACGCCTTTCCACCTATTGCGCGACTCATCCGAATTTCGATTAACTGTACCTGCGCACTTTTAACAGCTTCGTCACCAACCATGATCGCTGTAGGAGCAGAATAAGTTTCTACTACTCCTATCGCGCCTACTTTTTCAACTCCAGATGTACCCGCAATTGCTGGAAAAACCTCAGGATGTATATTGGGAATTACTGTGTAATTTACTAAGGTTTCACCTGCTATTTCACTTCCAGCGATTAGAGAGCTTTGAACAGCTGCAACTGCTCCTTGAATAATGATTAAATATTTTCCAGGACATACTGGTGAGGCGAATAATAGCTCGACTTCTGCTGTTTTCGCTATTGTATCGGCACTCAGTATACCTCGAGCAATTACATTTGTTTCTAGAACTCCTATAGCACGCATTTTCATTTTCCTCTAAGATTGTAAACAAAGATGAAAGTAGTGAGCATTAGCTGCTCTCTTGCAGCTAATTGTTTATTCAACCTTTCTTTGGGAGAATACTCTCAACTTCATCATGGGGTCGAGGAATTACATGAGCTGAGGTTAGTTCACCAACTTTTCGTGCAGCGACTGCACCAGCTTCAACAGAAGCTTTCACAGCACCAACGTCACCTCTAACCATTACAGTAACAAAACCACCGCCAATAACTTCGCGTCCCATTAAATGAACGTTCGCTGCTTTCACCATAGCGTCAGCTGCTTCAATAGATGCAACTAACCCTTTTGTTTCTATCAATCCAAGTGCTTCTTTAGCCATTTTTTTCACCAATTTTTTTGTCTTTTATTTTGTCTTTTCAATGACAATTTCTTGTCCAATTTTGCGAATAATTCCGCTAATACTAGCATGAATTACTGCACCTAGTGACCCATCTGGAATCTTTCCTATGAGTGCACCTTTTTCAACCGAATCTCCTACTTTTACCGTTGGAATTGCAGGATCTCCGATATGTTGTTTGAGAGGGATGGAAACTTTTCGAATCTGTAATTTTCGTTTTCGTATTGGACATTCATGATTATAATTCAATAGATCCAATCGTGAAATTAATCTTTTTACAGGTAATTTTCGATATTCCCTCTCAGGATGAATCGATAATACTTTTCGATTATGAGTATTCTTTAAACCCTCTACCCTCAACTGTCCCTTTACTTCTGTCATCATTTTACATGGATCCAACCCCATAGGACATCCATAATATGTACAAGCTCCACATTCCACACAAAGGAATGTTCCCGTCATATAATCGGGTCTTTCTGGAGCACCCCATGCTATTCCTCGCATAACTTTGTCAGGATGTAATTCATGGCCCAATAAGAATCTAGGACAGACATCTGTACATAATTGACATCTTATGCATGCTGCTTTGGTAACAATTACTTTGGATGAGATCCGTTCAGTTTTCATTCTGATTACAAAATGATTCTCTGGCAAAACAATTATTCCAGAAGTTAATTTGGTAATAGGTTTTTTAGGGGCAATTACTGTACCCATCATGGGTCCATTTATCAATACTTGATAATCATCGATTGTAGCTCCCCCTGCAGCTTTTATTGCATCCTTTATTGAGGTACCAATTGGAAATTCCATCGTAGAGGGGTTTTTAACAGCGCCTGTTATGGTTACATAACGAGATACTATGGGATTTCCTTCAGCGGCCTCAGCTAGATTGATCAATGTATAGACATTATTTACTACGACTCCAATGTCAAGAGGGAGTCCACTTTCCGGAATTATTTTACCTAAAGCTTCATAAACAAGAACATGTTCATCTCCAGCAGGATAAACATCATCGAGAAGGAATATCTCGATTCTGGAATCAGCTTTGACCACTTGTTTAAGCTTCTTAATTGCAGTTTTATACTTCCTTTTTACAGCGATTATTCCTCGCTTCGCCCCAGTGGCTTTCATTCCTAGCTGTAATCCAGTTATTAATTTTCCTGGACAGGTTGTCATTAATTGCTGATCCACTCTTAATAATGGTTCACATTCAGCTGCATTAACTATAAACGTATCTACTTTCGCAGAAAGCTTCACATGTGTAGGAAAACCAGCTCCACCAGCTCCAACTATTCCAGAATTTCGTGCCATGTCTGCTATTTCGGAGCTCACTTATATTTGCCTCGTTTTCTTTTGATTTCAAATGATTCTAAAAGCATCCACTAGAGTACAACGTCTTTGACGTGTAAAAGTTCTTGCTGAGGTAAGTCCTTCTCCCGTTGGTCCTGCAATTGTCATAGTAGTATAGCCTTCCCCTCCGAATCCAATCCCAGCAAAGGAGGGGGCATTTTTGACAAAAATTGTAGTTTCGATATCTTTTGCCACAAGACTCATATTTCCAACTGAATCGCTCCACATCATTGCTGTGTGTTTGAATCCATGTTCAGCCTTCTTTGCTTTTTGCAAAGCTTCTTCTATTGATTTCACTCTAACTATTGGTAAGACTGGCATCAACATTTCAGATATTACGAAGGGATGTTCATCATCAGGCACCTCTGCAATTATCAACCGGATATTGTCACTAACCTGCACTCCGATTCCCTCAAGAAGTATTTTGGCATCTTTTCCGATGAAGTCCCTGTTTACTATGGGAAATCTCCCTTTCTTTCCTTTGAAAACGAGATTAGTCAGTTGGACTATCTGATCTCCAACAATTTCATATGCACCATAATTCTTCATTTCTGCTTTTAATCGATCAGTGATGACATCAAATGCGAATACTTCTTTTTCTACAATACATACAATATTATTATCAAAACTTGCGCCTTCTACTATTCCTCGGGCTGCTTTTTGAATATTTGCAGTATCATCAACTATTACAGGAGGATTTCCTGGTCCTGCACATATCGCTTTTTTTCCAGATTGCATTGCAGCTTTTACTACTGCACTTCCTCCTGTTACAACTAGACACCGAATCTTTTTGTGTGTCATTAAAGTCTGGGCTGACTCAATCGTAGGGGATATGGTTGATGTAAGAACATTTTCTGGTCCCCCCGCTTCGAGAATTGCCCTATTCAATAATCTCACAGCTTCATTACTTGCTCTTTTAGCTGATGGATGAGGATTAAATACTACGCTATTTCCTGCCGTAACCATTGATATTCCATTGTTAATTATCGTTGCTGTTGGGTTTGTTGAAGGAGTAATTGACCCAATTACGCCATAAGGAGCCATTTCAACAAGTGTTAATCCTTTATCACCCGTCCATGTATTTGGTACCAGATCTTCTAAGCCTGGAGTTTTTCGAGCACAGAGCAAATTCTTTGCTACTTTATCCTCTAATCTCCCTAGACCAGTTTCTTGGATTGCTAATTCAGCTAGATATCGTGCATGTTTAATAGCGGAGTCACGCATCGATTGTATGATTTCTTTTCTTCTCTCCAAAGATAAATCCATTAGTGCTACTTGACTCTTTTCCGCAGCCTCTATTGCCTGTTCAATGTCCTGGAATATTCCTCCACCTGCACTAGTGGGAATATTCTCCAATCCTGAATAGACTTGATAAGCTCTTATTTTCTGTACAACAGAATTGACGATTTTTGCAATTTGTTGTTCGTCATATGACATTTATCTACCTTCGTTTCGTTTTTTATTTTCTTACATAAAGGGAAATCTTATTTTCGATAAGTTTCTTTTCCATTTATTTGGATAAAATCTATGATAGCTTGGATCGTTGCATCTGTGGGTTTATCCTTGGTCATTGCAGTTAAACGAGATGAACTTCCAGTAACAACTAGTACTAATTCGTTCTCTCCCGCACCAACTGCATCAATTGCCACGAAAGGAGAACTCTCTGGTTTTAAATCAGTCATATCCACTGGTTGTACTATCATTAATTTAAAGCCTTTAATACTGGCATCCTTCTCGGTACTTACTACATTTCCTATTACTTTACACACTTTCATGTAAATATCTCCTAAATCTTAATTATCTTTATATCAAGCATTTTAGCTTTTTCTTGTGCTAAGGGGGTAATAATAGTTGAATGGGGTACAAATATTTCGTGAATTTTACCTTTTAATCCCTCTAAATAATCCTCGGTAATTAAATCTGGTATAGCTGGAGTATGTTTGACAAATTGATCTTCTAAGTCCTCTATGTCAACAAGTCTGAATCCCATTTCGATTAAAGTAGATAAATATCGACTCAGATTATTAGTTAACATACCCGATGGGCCATAGTCAAATGTTAAATCTGTGGGAGGAAAAGGTGTTACAATATAAACAGGAATTTTAAATAACAACCCTTGAAGTAATAAATTAACAGTTGAATTGGAATCTTCAAATTTTGTTATTTTTTTTGCTATTTCAAAACTAAAGGCACCAAACATAATTGATTTAAGATTACTGTAAAAATTTAGGCAAAAATCTCCAAAAGGATTAACTAAAACGTCCATTGTGGGAATTGAACCTGCTTTTGTGGTTATTTTCTTAGCCTGGTCAATTTCATCCTTTGTCCAGATCAGGACTTGCATTTTTTGTTCGGCTAATCTAATTAGGGATTGTAATAATTCATCCAATCCTTGTCCCATATGGGTTAAGACACCTAGGACATCGTAAGGACCTAGGTTATGCTCATTCTTGAGAACACTCTTAACTTGCTGTGTAACGAGTAATTCGAGCTCTTTCTCATTCATGATGCTTCACTCTTGTTAATCTCTTCCAGGATCCTCTTCTACGCTTGAAGTTCGACTTCTGACTTTCTCAATAAGATCAACCGTCACCTGATCAGGTCTTGGAATTACATTAGTTAATAAACCACAGGAGATCTGACGTAGTTGGACTTTTGCTGCTTCAATTGCTTCACGGACAGCAGCGACCTCTCCCTCAATTATCACAATAACCAATCCCCCTGAAACACGTTTTAAGGAAATAAGGCTCACATCTGCGGTTTTCATGGCCGTATCTGTTGCCACAATGGCTCCTATCCGACCGCATGTCTCCATAAATCCTAAAGCTTTCATTAAAATCACCTGAACGGAGAATAAGATCCTTCTTTTAAATCCAAAATCAGACTCCCCATTTCTCCCGTATTCAGTGCAAGAGCATTACCCTCGTCAAGGTCTAAATGGAGCTCCAAATTATAATCCGGGTGAATTCTAACCATGATCTCGTCTAGGATTCCAGCTCGGGTTCCAGGAAATTGAACAGCAACTATCTGTCGATCTGACACATTTAACCTTTGCGCATCTTTTGGTGACATGTGGATGTGTCGCGCTGCGAAAATGACTCCCTTATCCAAAGTGATAGCTCCCTTTGGACCAATTATGTGTACTCCTGGAGTATCTCTTAAATCTCCTGATTGACGTGTTGGTGGATTAATACCTAATACATAACCGTCACTCCGAGATATTTCAACTTGAGTTTCGTCTCTGAAGGGGCCAAGAATACGAACTCCATAGATGGCTCTTTTGGGGCCGATTAGATCAACAACTTCTTTGCATGCATACTGTTTTGGTTGAGTTAAGGAATTAAGGGGAGTTAAAACTGCTTTTTCTCCAAATAATTTGTGAAAATCGGCTTTTGAAAGGTGGATGTGACGTGCAGATAAGGATACTGGAATTAAATGATCATCGAATACTTTAGTCAGCTCATCGGTGACTAATCTCTTCACTAGTTCTCCAGCTGCTGACTGTGTACTTCGTTGTGAAATGGGTTGATATTCACAACCTAATGGACCGCAATATCTTCCTACATATTCAGCAGAGGGTCTATAAATCACTGGTTTGACGGTAGGAGTTTCGGGATACTTCTCTTCTAAAACATGAGCAGTCCAACCAGCGACTCTCGATGTAGTAAAAATCGGTGTAAAGAGTTCAACTGGGATATTTAAGCTTGTATATACCGTGGCACCATATAGATCCACATTAGGATATATTCCACGATTTTTTCGCTTCTTAAATTCTTTTTGAGTAATCTCAACCAACTTATTGGTAGTTTCATACATCCATTGAGCTAATCCACCCTTCCTTCTCACAAGATCTGCAGCCATTTCCTTCAATATTTTGGCTCTCGGATCTGTAGTTTTATATACGGCATGTCCCATCCCCATAATTCGTTTACCTTCATTAAATCGATTTTTGACCCATTCCTCAGCACTTGAGACTTTCTTAATCTCCATTAAGCTTTCATAAACTAAATGATTAGCTCCCCCATGATACATCCCTGATAAAGAACCAATGGCACCAGAAATAGATGCATATAGATCCGCTCCAGTAGATGCAATGACCCGAGCTGTGAATGTGGAAGCATTGAAAGAGTGTTCTGCATGTAGAATTAGTGTGACATCAAAGATCCTTGCTTCTTCATCAGTTGGGATACTCCCATGAAGCATGTAGAGGAAATTTGATGCATATTTTAGATTCTTATTTGGAGCGATTGGTTCTTTATTGCTACGAATTCTCTCCCATGCGGTCACAATAATAGGAAGCCGAGCTATTATTCTAATTGCAATATTTCGATCGGATTCTCTTTTTCCAGTCCCGATCTCGTTGTTGTATCCTGCTAGTAAAGCTAATGAAGATTGGAGTACACTCATAGAAGGGGTATTCTTTGAGGTTTTCTGTAAATGTGAGATTAATTGTGGTGGTAAATCCTGATTTGAAATTATTGCGTTCTTAAAACTCTCCAATTGATCAAAAGAGGGGAGGTTTCCGTACAGAAGTAAGTAAACTACCTCTTCGTAGGTTGAATTTCTTGCTAACTCATTAATGTCATAACCTCGGATAAATAGATTGCCTTTTTCACCTTCTATAAGACAAATATTTGTATCCGCAACCTCAACACCGCGAAGTCCTGTTGATTTGTGGCTATGTTCTTCAATCATTGGTAGGCCTTTTTATTTCAAGTAAGATTTCGGTATCAAAAGGTGAAACTTCCTTCCCTTAAAAATCGCTCTTTCAAACGTCTGACGATTCAAAATGGTAATTTCTTCCCAAACTTACTGAATGTTAATCTGGTTAATATGAGAGAGTTATTTTGTATTATAGATAACCAATAACACTATATAATAGATAGTAGCTTTTATTAGAAGACTATTCTCTTTGGAGGTTATTATCTGTGATGATTAGAGGCTTTTCAAAATATACTTCTTTTACTTGTTCGGATTGTCACATGAAATGCTGTGCGACCGAGTTCAATCTTCCAATAAGTGGGTTAGAAAAAGAATATCTTACCCAAAATTTTCCAGAATATCGACATTACTTACAATCTACAGAAAAAGGATCTTTTATACTCCGAGGAAACTCATGTCCTTTCTTGACAACCGCTGGATTGTGCCAACTGCATGCTAAATCAATAAAACCTCTTACATGTAGAATTTACCCCTTAATTTTCTGGCGATTCAACCAAAAAGATACTTTAGTTTCTATACATCCCTGTCGGGGACATGGATTTCAATGGTATTCTAGAAAGAAATCATCTGTTGGTAATAGCTTTATCAATCAGCTATTATCTGCTAGTAAGGAGTATTATGACACTTATTGGGGGGAAGAAATCGATGCAAACAATCCTTATGAGGGAATTTCTCAAGCAAGAATTAAAGACCAACTCGAAGCTTATCGTCATACTTCAAAGGATAAATTGCTAGTAACCAACTTGAAAAACCCTGATTTATCCTCACGAATTCCATTTTCTCAGGCGTTTCAGGAGAAGGCTTTAGAGATCATCGATGGAGGGAGCATTGGAAATTTTTTAAATTCTGTTTTCAACTGGTTAATTTGGAGTCCAGTAGGCTTGCACTTATCAATAAAAAATGCTCAAACGCTTTTTACTACCGCTGCATTATGGTTAATTGACCAAACTGAGGTAAATTCGAACATACTTTCCTCTATTCCTCCTGAATCACAGTATTATGAGCAAACATCCTCGTTCTATGCGAGTTCCTTAACTCCTTCTTTCTGGGAAAATATCCTCGCTCAGAAAACCCTCCCCACTCTAAGTACCTTTGCAGAGAAAGTCCGCTTAATTCTCATGGGAGAACTTCCACAAGATGATTTACTTAAATGAAATCGTTCTTTTTGAAAAACGTGAACTTGTAGGTAAACTGTTAAGAAGGAATCAGAAAAGACTATAGAATGACGAAGAGTCGCTATACGAGTGATTTATTATGGCAGGAAGTCACGGAAGCCTTACAAAAGCTGGGAAAGTTCGAAATCAAACTCCTAAAGTTGAAGGACGTAAAAGAAAAGGATTAACACCTATCTTACGCAACAAAAAGAATTATATTAAGAGAATTGTTAAAGAGATGCCGGTAGGTCAACCTGAATATCGTCAAGAACGTCGAAGGTAAATTTACCGATTTTTACTTTTAAAATTAACCTTTGAATTAAATTTCTTTTTGCTTCTAAATATCTACTATTTTTTAACCTATTTTATTGCTTTCACTACCCCATATTTTCCTCGAGAGTAGGTTAACATTCCTTTATAACCCTCTAATCTCCATTGATTATCTATATGCAATGCCACAATTCGTGAAAGGAATAAATCGTGTGTCCCAAGGGGAATAATCTGTTCTACCTTGCATTCCATACTCACTGGGCATTCTTTAATCGAGGGAATATTAACCATTTTACTTTCTTCTCTGGTGAAATTACACTCCGACCATTTATCTATGTCTCTTCCAGACTGTGTTCCACAAATTTCAACTTGTTTAAGTATTGTTTCTGTTGGAAAGTTAATTACAAATTCCTTGGTTTCTTTTATTAGAGAGTATGTGTACCTTCCAGGTCTCACTCCAATGGAAACAATGGGAGGATCAGAACAACATGTGCCAGCCCATGAAAGTGTAATAATGGATTCTTTTGTACCTTGTTTCGCTGATACTAATATAACTGGATTAGGATAAAAGAAAGTACTAATTTTAACTTCATTTTTCATAATGAAACTCATCCAATGTCGAGAGGTTTCTATTTTGTTACCTTTAGAATGGATAATTTTACGATAATAAAGGAAGTAAAAAAGGCCTTGGTATATAAATCCCTTCCCAAATTAATAATGTTTCATGCCTCAGGTTGAGAAAACCAGCTATCTTTTAATATGATTTCCGCACCTTTCACAAAATCGTGATTCGGGAGATAATTGAGCTCCGCACTGAGTACAGAAACGAATTTGTTTCATTTTTGGTTTTAAATCACTTTTTGGATCCTTTTTTTTCGCATAATCCGCCCAAGCTGATTTATGAGGATCTAATCCCTTTTCCTCAGCATATTTAAACCATACAGACTTTTCTGTTCTCTTTTTTTTCAATTGCGCACCCCTGGCTGCCACTAGCAATGTTACTCCTTTAGTTAGGAATTCGATTGAATTATGCCTCAAGGACTAAAAAAGGGTTATCATTACGGAATTCATACACTATTTTCTCGTAGGAATTCCACCTTTGCACAACTAAGACTTGAACAGGTGGAATTGCCCTTTATAGCGGATTATAAAGAATTTAACTCCTTCTATTCACGTATTTCCTCCCAAAAACAGCAAAGATTTCTTAAAGACAGTTTCAAGGATAAAAATAGAGTGGTAGCGGCTGGAGGATTTGAACCATCCGATCTCGGGGTATCGCAAGAATTCCATCTTTATGAGCCCCGCGGGATAACCTAGCTACCCTAAGCCGCTAGTCCAATCAGATAAGGAGACTTCCACATATGCAGGGAGAAGGATGTTTCTTTCTTTAGATGTTCAATACAAGCATCTCCAAGCAAAAGGAAAATACTAACAGATTCAATTTAACTTTTTCTAATAAAATATCCATCTACTATTCTATCCATTTTTTATAGTTAATAATCGAACTAGTTCCTATTCTTGATTTTTATCTTCAAATCTGAATTGGTTTAATCATTGTTGCATCTAGATATTCAGGTACATTTTTCAACATTCATGACTAATCTTCATAGGCAATCTTGAATATAGGAATAGAATTTTACTGGATTAAAGCTTTCAATAATACTCATAGTAATTATGGATGAATCTTATGCTAAAAAGTATATATTATTCCTTTAGTAGCATGATCGATAAATCTTACAAGAATTTAGAAAGAAAGATGGACACTGAAAGAAACTGATAGAAAAAGTAAAGGAAGGATTAAATCATATTTTCTGTCTCAAACCCTCTAATTTATATTGAAAATAATCACCCGATTAAGATTTTCGATTCGCATGTCCATCTTTGGGGTCTTAGATACTTTAGCGAATATTTAGAATATATTAAGCAATTCGGTATTTGCAAAATAGTGGGAATAGGGGATCGGAAATTAAAACGTAAATTTGCTTCAAAGGGGCTCAGTGATAATATTGTTTTTTGTAACTACCTGAGCTCTTATGATTTTTTGAAATTTAATATAAAAAAGTTGCTGGATCAGATTGATAAGGCTCATGCCACTGGGATTAGCCATCTGAAAATTTTTGTAGGCCCGATGTTTCAATTTTTTACCAGAAATAAATCTTTCTTTAGAATTAATGATTCTAGATTAGACTCTGTATATTCACAGATAGAAAACTATGATATGACAGTTTTGATACACGTAGCAGATCCAGATATTTCGTACATGAAGAAATACAAGAACAAACAAAAATATGGATCGAAAACCGAAAGAATTAATGATTTTTCAGATATGCTCGATAAATTTCCTAAGATTAGAATGATTTCTGCTCATTTAGGATGTTTACCAGAAGATGTTGACAAATTAGGAGATTTATTAGAAAGACATCCCCAGCTTTATGTTGATACCGCATCTACTCGTTGGATGATACGTGAGCTTGGAAAAAACGTAAGTAGATCTAAAGAATGGTTAGAAAAATATCAAGATAGAATATTATTTGGTTCAGATCTCGGGAATTTCGAATTCAATTTAAAATTCTTCATGAGTAAGAAGCGTCGTGAATATTACTGGGGTAGTAGGTACTGGTCTCAACGATTATTCTGGGAAACATCTCACCAGACTCCTTTACCCTTTAAGGACAAGGATAATCCAGAAGGAACAATTATAAAAGGATTAAATCTGTCAGAATCGACATTAAAAAAATTATATTTTGGAAATGCATCAAAAATTCTAGACTGATTGGATTCTCTCTAAAGAAAATTCTGAATGATCTGTTTTCATATTCCTTTATCTGTGCTATTACCTTATAATTTCCTTTTATACCCGAAAATTATACATTGATTCTGAATTACTCGTGATATATCACTTGTTGATAGTAACTAATTCAGGAAACCTATCATAAGTATTCCTAGACCGAAGCATATTAACGCTGCTAATATCGTAGGTAGGTCTCTCATCTGCCTAGTTATTATTTCATCAGAATACCGTGTGGGACCACTAGGAGCTCGACCCCATTGTGTTGTCATTACTGCAACACTTTTTGTACGCTGAGCGGTAAATGATAACGCCAGAAGGACTATGATCCCAGTAAGTGTCAAAATAGTCGCAAAAGTTAGAAACAAGTCGTGTAAATTTGATGAACTTAGAACATTTGTGAGGTTTGGTGAACCAAACACGATAAAAATAATAATTGACAATGGAATGTCAAATAATAGAAATTTATTTAGTACTTTGACAACAAGTCGTACTACGGATCTAAACTCTCCTCGATCAGGTGTTAAATTCATTTTGACTCACAATACTCAACGGAGAGAAGTATGGTATATATAATGCCTGATACTGGAATCCAATGAGTGAAAGATGATTGTATTTGTTAGTATTTGAGTCTTTACTCGAAGAAAAATGCCTTGAATTCAGTATCTTGCTGTAATAGTTCTGTCACCTGGAGACCTAAAGGTGTTAATTGCCACCCTTTCTCTCCCCGTTCGACTAATCCTATATCTAAAAGTGAGCGACTATACTTCCCAGTTCGAATGTGACTTCTTATTGTGTCTAAACCGACCCCTATGATTTTACTCAATCTTTTATAGCCAACGGAGTCACGGTATAATTCGATCAAAATACGTTTTTTCGTACGCCCCAATCGTTCCATGATTTCCTTCGGATCTTGAGCAATTGCTGAATCTTCAGTATGTTTTATATCATTATTAACATCAGAATTCGATAAATCACTTTTAGGGTCTTCTTTATCCGCCATATTGAAATCCCAAAGATACCATTAGTAAAGAATGCGAAATAATTTAGGCTCTTTGAAGTTCAGATCTTCTTGCTCTGGGTCGGCTACGAATCCATTTTTTCCCGCATTCTTCACATGTAATTCGGATATCAACCTTCTTGGTAGTTTTTGAGGTCATATTTCGTGAAGCGATTGGTCTTCGAGAATAACGTCCATGATTTCCAATTCGAGAAGTCCATCGAGCCATACGTCGACTTCCTTGCCCCATTCCACCTCCACGTTGTTTCGCTTTTTCAAGTTTCACTGCTTGAACTGTATGTTTATTGCAATGTGGACAGAATGTTCGCATCTTTGCGGGAATTTTCACCTTAATTAGCTCCAGTCCGATTACCGTTTTATCCCTTCTGTAAATGTAAGAAGGTTGTTAGTAACTCACTTTTTCCCTAATGTTAAAAACTTCTGCTTTTCTGATGACTATTCCCTATATTTTTGTTATTCTGCAGACTCCTGCGATAGTCCTAAAAAGTTGATGTTGTTCCACTGAATTTGAACTGACTTGCCTTTAGACAAAAAGTACAAAACAATTTTTGAATCAGGGATATTATTAGGGTCAGCTGTAATCCTAGCGATTATTATATCACTATCATTAGTAGGTTTTCTCGGTAATTCGTCTATGCCCAATGTGGCTGTATCTACATATAGTATGATGCCGATTTATAAGGGATTTGAAGGTTCAACTACCCTACACCCACTTCAGGGGGATATCCTCTTAGTAAAAAATGTTCCAGCCGAATCTCTGGAAATTGGAGATGTGATTGTATTTGATACACCCTCCATTCCTGATCCTGTAGTACATAGGATAATAGCGCGGTGGCAGAATAGTTCAGGTCATTTCTTCTTCAAAACTAATGGAGATAACAAAGAAACAAATAAATATCCTGATTCGTGGACTGTTCATGAAAAAGACGTTATTGGCAAGGTTGTCATTCGAATCCCTCATATAGGATGGTTCCTACTAACTTTACAAACAAATTTAGGTAAAATTTTGATCCTTTCTCTAGCTATTCTGGTTTTATTTGGAGAGGATATCTTTGGTTATCTCGGTCTTACAAAGAAAGAGGATAATAACAGCTCTACACGAACCGAACTACAAAAAAATGGGAATTCCGAAGCTAAAAAACCATCCAGATCGTATATTAATATTATAAAAAGGAAAGAATCAATCTACATATTTTTGGGAACAAGCATATTCCTAATATTTATCTTTAGTAATTTCTTGGCTGGATTCTCGCAGACCCCTTCAATTGATGTTTTTAAAATCAATGATTCGGCAGAGAGCAATAGTCTTCTAGATTCTTCACCTGATTCACTTATGTCTCTCAATCCTCAAGGGGAATGGACAGAAATAATTGAAAATTTTCCACAGAGAGTCTATTTCTATCCAATATTGATTAAGCTTCGATCAGGGGGAATTTTCAATAATATACATTACTTTGAAATTCGTGTTAACCAAAATCAAGGTCTTTATAGATGGACAATCGTCAATAATTATATCGGAACCCATACAATAAGCGGGGGAATCATTTCGCAAATAAACGGAACTGTTAACATCTCTATTCACTTATATTCAAGAGGTTTGTTTGCAAGCCCAATACAAACGTTTACTTTTCCATTATTTCTTCAAGGTTAGTGCATTCATCATGGTAAACATATGTTATTTAGTTGGTACAGCAGGTTCAGGAAAAACTATGCTGATTTCATCTCTTCAGCAATATCTAAAACAAAAAGGAGCAAGTTTGACAATAGTTAACCTTGATCCTGCCGTTCGACATATCCCTTATCAAGCTGATATAGATATAAGAGACTATATTGATTTTGATCAGCTTGTAGATGAATACAAACTTGGACCAAATGGGGCGTTAATAGCTGCGACTGATCTTGTTGCCGATTACATAAATGATATCAGAGAAAACGTTGAGGAGTTAGGAGAAAGTTCCGATATCGTATTAGTAGATACTCCGGGTCAAGTGGAACTTTTTGCTTACCGAAACGCGAGTATAAGAATCACCAAGAGCTTTCCAACAGATTCAACTTTACTTGCCTTTTTGTTTGATTCTGCCTTGGTTTCGAATATTTCAGGCTATTTGTCTGTAAACCTGTTAGCGACTTCTGTACAAATTCGTTTGAACTTACCTATTATTCATGTAATGTCAAAAACCGATTTACTTAAACCTCATCAAGTTGATGATATTTTGGATTGGAGAGAAAATCCGTATGATGCCATTGATCAGCTATACGGAATGAACCGTGAATTTGCATTCAAAACTGGCCAAATTTTTGAAGATATGGGCGATATACCCTTAATACCTGTTAGCTCATTGTCTGGAGAAGGATTAGAGCTTCTCAGCGCTCAATTAAGCAGAACTTTTTCTGCGGGGGATGATTGGTCCATTTAATCGCTATTTCTCTAGTGTATGGGTCCAGGAAGCATCCAAATTAGAGAAGTAATCACGATGAATAACAAGGTGAATGTAAATGTCCCCGAAAAGATTAATCGTTTCTGATCAACTTCTTCAGGAGTAATCCTTAAACCTAGTCTGACAAATGTAATGCAAATCCCTAAACCAGAAAGCCAGAAGAGAAACCATGATCCAGGAGAAATTGCAGGAAAAAGGACAAATGTGCTTCCAGTTATTATACCACTGATTGCACCGAAAATTACTTTTGTATAATACATCTGAGTGTTGGGAGACAGTCCTTTGAAATTGAAGTTTGATCTTTTCACTGGGGCGCTGATAATTTCATCCTCGGGCTTTTGACTTATCCTCCGGATCTTCCTCTGACTGATATTTCGTCGTTCTCTTGACATGATTACTTCCTTCTTTATAAAATGTTACAAGTTTCGGTTAAATTGAGGAATATTTGAATATACGAATTATGTATACATATTAAGGTCATAAATGACAATAATAGATGATTAGAAACAAAGTTTTAATTTTTGTGAGAGCGGCTAGTAACTAACTCAGAAGTCAAGAATTAAAGAAATTAAGTTTTAATCTTTAATTATGGATATTCCTTAATACCCATAAAATCACTATTAATATTCGTAGACATAATTACTATAATTAGTATGAAATAGTGGGTTGCTTTGAAAAATGAGTTATTCTGGAGAATATTTAGTTAAGCTTGCTAGAAGGACTATTGAGACTTTTTTAAGAAGCAAAATCAAAATCAAGTCACCCAAAGATGCTCCTTCTGATCTCAAGGATCAATCAGGAGTTTTTGTTACCCTCCACCGTATTGACCAAGGCGATAAACCAGTTTTAAGGGGGTGTATTGGAAGAATACAGAGCCCAGGAAGTACTCTTATTCAATCTACTATTGATTCAGCAATAGATGCAATAATTCATGATTATCGCTTTCCTAATGTCACGTACTCTGAATTAGACAAGATAACCATAGAAGTTACTGTATTATCCATCCCAAAAAAAATCGAAGTAAACGACCCAGAAGAGTATTTCGACATAATAGAAATTGGTCGTCATGGATTAATTGCGGAGAGGGGTTCAATTCAGCGTGGATTATTGTTACCACAAGTACCTGTTGAACAGGGGTGGGACATCAAATCATACTTAGATTATGTATGCCAAAAAGCAGGTTTACCATCTAATTCTTGGCAAAATCTCGAAACAGCGATTTCATCCTTCGAGGGATTTATATTTTCAGAAATTTCTCCCAATGGAGAGATAAAGCCAAAATTAAGTCATTGAGCTAAGATAATATCGAGTACTTCCCGAATTTTTTTGAGATCAAGGTCTTTAGGGAGGGATATTGCGAGTTTAGTTTGGTACTCACAACAAGGAGTATTTGGTAAATTTTCGCAGGAAGGTTCAACTCCATGAAACCCGAATTGCATGGGCCGTAAGGCCGTTATGTCCACCTCAGATTCTAGTGTTCTTAAAGCTTCTAAACTGATAAATTCATCATTAAAATTAAATGACGTTGGACTTATGATTGCTTGAACAACTTCATCTGACAAGTATTTTCGACAGATTGTTTCACAAATATATTGGCAATAGAAACAAAGATTCTTTCCAGCCTTAAACACGTCAAATAATGGTTTTAAATCAACGAATGAAAGTACTGGAGAGAAATTTGATTCTACATATCGAACATACTTTTCTTCCGAGCTTTTCTCAGTTTTAAAGAACAGAGGAATGATCTTTACTCCTCTCTTCTTCATAAGCCAAGCTGATAAAATTGAGTTAATATTTGGACGAAGTAAAGCTAATGCAGCTCCCTGAGAAGTAGAGGGTATCCCGTCGATACCATAATTAATCTCTGAATAAATGAATGCTAAATTTCCACGAATATCAAGGAAAATTTCTGTATCTGGGTTAGTAAGATCTACACGAAGTCCAAGGATATCAGAATCTAGAATATCACTCCCTAATTTCGCAGCAATCTCCATGGATGAATAGGCGTGTACGCCTTCACGACGTGCCCTCACGGCAAAAGTACTCTGAGGTAATAAGTATTTTTTAACTTCCTTTACTCCATTAACCAGGATTTCCTCTTCACTACTCTCACTCACGAAAACTCGGCTTATTGACGAAATCCCACTGATTTGGCTGGTAATCGTTTTGTCAATTGCTCGAGGGAAGTCATCAGTACTGAATGCAATCAATAGCCGTCCACGGAAATCAACTATCGAATAGGATAAATCAAACCTCTCTAAAAGTGAATTAAGATTCGACCGTAGTAAGCTAATCATTCGCCGTCTGGTTCGACGACTTTTGATACCTAACTCCCCTCCCAATCTAAGCAATAGAACATATCTACCGATTAGATTAGAGTATGGTTGATTGTGCTCCAATGTTAACCCAATAGTATTTGGATAAGAGACTTCAAGGAACTACACATATCATTATTTTGAACAGGACATGAGCGATTCAGAGTAACTATAATCTATCATAGCAAAGCTCATACTTGTCAGGTTTCATCATTACGCTCATAGACTGTTGGGATCTATTTAATCCTCAATATCAGTGTCGTCTTCTTTGAGTTCCTCTGAAGATCTTATTAATTCAGCCATGGAATATTGTTGATCAAATTTTTTCCAGATTGAGGAGACTATAACTTCGTCTAAGCCTTTTATCTTCTTTGTGACAACTTTTTTAGCTGCATCTCGCTTCTCTGGTAATTCTGTGAAACCCCACATAGCTGCTGGAACAGCTTCTGGGTTTTTTTCAATTATATATACTGTACCCTCCTGTTGTTGAAAAGAAAAAAACTGTGGTTGAATAAGTGGACAATCAGATAGCTTATGCAGTCCAGTAACTGTGAATAGGTGATTACATCTTGTTTTCTCAGGGGATGTAGCAGATGACTTAAATGCGCAATGACCTTTGTCAAGGTATCTCCATGCTGTAATTAATTCAGTTTTCATTATTGGTCACTTTTTGTTCTTGAAAGTCGATATAATTTCGTATTTGTTGAGATAATAGCCGCTGGTGGGACTTGAACCCACGGCCAACAGATTACAAGTCTGTCGCTCTACCAACTAAGCCACAGCGGCAAACTCTGCAGTTAAATCTATTTTAAATAATAGATCTTTGTTGATAGGATGATTAAGTTTGTTTAATTCGGCTTAGGTTTGGATAATAATATAGGGGACATCCTATACACTATTCAACCTACAGGTGGCTTCTATCTCCACTCCTTTAAACTCCTCTTAAATTTGTTTAAAACATTCTCCAATAAGGGCTAGTCAGAAAGAAGCTATTCTTCTTACTCAACCATTAAATAGGTCTGATTTCTGATAAAAACTGTTTGCAACCCTTTTTTTCTAGCTAATCGTTTCAATTGTTTATCATTAGTAGCAATGACCCCATTGTAACGCTCTCCATATTCTAGAAGTATAAAATCAATATTCTTATGGTCATAATCTGTATCCCAAATCTCACATTCTTTATCTACGAAAAAAAGAGCAATTTGAGCCTCTTTTTCTACCTTTTTTTTACCAGACTTATTTAATTTTGATAACTCATCGAAAACTGGTTTCAATACCACGAGCTTCCTTTTTTCAGGAAAAACACGATCGAGCTCAAAGGTTAAATTAAAGCCTTTCATTTGACCCATGGCCATAAGAAAGTTAGTATCAAGAAAAATAGTTTTTACAGAATCTCCAAATGACGAGATTATTGCCCCGCCCGTTGTTCTTTTCCACCTGTGATAGTTCCCCATCCTATCAAACGCCATCTCCTGTCAATTTGGCGACTGATCGCAATTCTAATTCCAGTCTCGGCGCATACTGGTAACCGTAAGTTCACCGCGATGTTACCTTTTGCAGACATAACAACTTTCCCAACAGTTTTTGCCGTTCCCACGCTAAGCATTAGATTTTCATTCATCTCGATATTTTGAACCGTACTTTGAGATTCACTCCCCACAACCCTTTCCATGAGGTGTGATTCAAACTCTAGAGTATCCCAACTCGGTGGTAATGAGTCAGAGTATCCAACAACATGTCCAACTAGCATATCGCTTTTTGTTAGTGCAGGATCAAGATTAGTCCCAATGCCAATTAATCCCCCTGGATGAGCAGTATCTAATTCTCCGAAACCAGACCGTAAGCTTACAATCTTCGTATTTAGAAATTTATATTTGTTCCCTCTCCGAACACCTGGTCTAATCTGTATATCATCCCCCACAGAGAATTTTCCCTGAATTATACTTCCTCCAACAACACCACCTTTGAGTTTTTCAGGTGATTGACCAGGTTTATTGACATCAAATGATCTAGCAATAAGCATTTGAGGGGATAAATCCGCGTCGCGAGGAGGAGTTGGAAGATTTTCCTCAATACTTTGTATTAATAAATCGATATTTGAGTGGTGAACTGCACTAATAGGAATTACTGGAGATTTTTTTGCAGAGGTGGTAGAAATAAACTTTTTTAAATCCTTAAAATTATTGAGGGCTTCTTTTTCAGAGACTAACTCAATTTTATTTTGACAGACTATAACCTTCTCCATCCCAATAATGTCCATGGCTGCAAGATGTTCCCGAGTTTGAGGCATAGGCACTCGTTCATTTGTGGCTACAACAAGGATTGCTCCATCCATGATACTTGCACCAGAAAGCATTGTAGCCATTAATACTTCGTGTCCTGGTGCATCTACAAACGCTACGCGTCTTAGCAGAATAGTTTCCTTACCACAGTTCGGACATTCTTTTTTTGTTGTATATTTAGTAGGAGCTTTGCAGGTAGGACATTCACGGAATTCTGTTTCTGCGTACCCAAGACGTATTGAAATTCCTCTTCTGATTTCTTCGCTATGAGTATCAGGGAATTTACCAGTAAGCGCTTGAGTTAATGTGGACTTTCCGTGATCTACATGTCCGATCATACCCAAGCTAATCTCTGCCTGATTAGGTGCTGTTTCAACAACTTTCTTTTTTGTAGTGGCTTTTTTCTTAGCTTTACTGGCCGTTTTTGCCTTAGATTTCTTTGCTTTAGTTGTTGTTGATTTTGCAGTCTTTTTTGTTGCAGCAGGAGCTTTTTTCACCGCGGTTTTCTTCTTTTTTGCTGTAGTTTTCTTTGTAGTCTTCTTCGTCGTTTTCGACGATTTAGTGGATTCTACCTCTTTTGTCTTGGATGAGGTATCTTCTTTCTTACTTGTAGAAGCTTTCTTCTTTCGCGGTGACATATGAATCCTCGAATTTTATTTTAAAGTAATTCTTCTATAGGGCTGCTGCCTCTTTCAGTAATCTTCAGGTTAATCTGATAAATATCTTCACTAATCAGGGAGCCTCGGACACGTTTCCGTCTTCTCCTTCCTTTCCGTTTAGGTTTGTATCCTACTCCTCTATGACCAATGAGTATTCGTTTTGGCATTGCACCATCTACACCAGGAGCCATTGGAAATCCAGAATGATCAGAACCGCCTGTGATCTTGAATTTATATCCTTCAAAACCGATAATTGAACCTTCTAGCTCATCACCAACGGACATTCCGATTAGTGGACGAGTCATAGAGTCCTCATCTATTTCTTTCTTGTAGCTCTGTTTCTCATCAGCTAAATTTATTTGAAATCGAACCATGTTATCATCTCTAACCGTTTTACATTACTACAAGGGCGTGAACTCGTAGTAGCCAATAGTAGTATTGTTAACAGGTCAATGGTGTCATTAGATGTTCTTAAGCTCCAGATTCTTATTTCTTCTGATGAAAGATTTTAAGTCTTTACCGAGGAGCTTTTTCCTCTTGGTTTGTTTGTTATAGAAGAAAATATGTCATATTAAGAATAATGGCATAGTTTTCAGTGTGAAATATTCCTACATTAAAAAGCCCAATATTTATTGACAGTTCGTCGTTTTATTTCTATTAATTCACTTAACGCATCCATTTCTGATCCAGAAAGAATTTTATCCGCCAGTATCTTTCGTGCATGAGTCTCGGGAACATTTACCCAGAGCTCATCATCTTCTCTAATTTGTCTACCTGCTGTAGGGCCTTTTAATGCCACTGCAACTTGATTACTGACCTCTGCTTTAGGTAAATTTTCTCCACGATCTTGGATCTGCAACAAATGTCCGATTATTTTGTTATCACGATTTATGAGATCAACTTTTGGAGTAAGTACTCCAGAGAGAACTTCAACACCAACAATACAGGGTTTACACTGTCTAAAGATATAGGGGAGAACTTTTATCTTACTTGGTCGTATGATATCTTTAAGAGCTTCTTCTTCTTCTTCCTGTTGGACTTTATATTGATATTCTTGATATTCCTCACTTAATTGGTAGATAATATCACTTTGTAGTATAGGTATTCCTAACCTATTTCCCTCTTCTTGTGCATCCTCAAGAACTATGGTTCTAAACGCAAGAATGATTCCAAATGATTTATCCTTTTCCTTAGCAAGAGAGGCTTGATAAATATCCTTTTTTGTAACATCTCCGACAGCAGCAAATCGAATTTGAATACTCGAATCCCTAAGAAAATTGACTAACGCTTCTAAAGAACCTAACGCATCAGCTTTTACAATTACCCCTGCATCGTCAGTTTCAACTAAAATACTTGCTAATTCGTCCTCAATCTTTTTAACAGCTTCATCTTCAGATTCCTCTGAAACAACGTAGAGAGAGGATCCCGCAATTGCATCTTCTAACTCAGGGGCTACTATTTTCACTCCTATCGCAGCTATTGCTTCATTTACGTTTCCAAATTTATTACGAGGGTCACGAATTTCATCAAGATCTTTCGGTAGCAGAAGTGCCCTAACTTTGGTTGATATAACACCATTCTTACCAGCAAGTACAATGTGGGAATTATTTCGTATTATTCCATCGAATAAAATCACATCAAGGGTTGTTCCAAGACCTACTTCCTTTTTGACTTCTAGAACCACTCCCTTTCCACTATCAAGATGTAGAGCAAGCTGTGTTTTTAAGTACTGTTCCGTTAAAGTTGCTAAAACAAGGAATAATTCAGGGATGCCTTCTCCTGTGACCGCAGAAGTCGGTATAATGGCAATTTTCTTTGCAAAATTCTTTATCTTGTCGTATCTCTCGGGTTCTAGATTGAAATGACTTAATTCAGCCATAATTTCATAAATAACAGTTTGGAGTGCATCCTGAGTTGTGCTAGACTGTTTTTTTAATGATTGAACAAGTGATAATTTTGGATAACTACGCCAACCTGGTAATCTATCAATTTTATTTGCAGCAATAAGAAAGGGTACTTTATTTCGAACTAAAATTCGTAAAGATTCCACTGTTTGAGGTTGTATACCTCGTCGCACATCAATCACAAGTATTGAAAAGTTGGCTGTGCTTGCTCCTCTTGACCTGAGATTCATAAAGGCAGCATGACCTGGTGTATCAATAATAAGAATTCCAGGTATATTAAGACTTTTCTTACCATCTCCCAATAATTTTCCACACAAAGCAGTAACCGTATCGATAGGAAAAAAACTAGCTCCAATATGTTGAGTTATCCCGCCAGTTTCTCTTGCCTGTACTGCTGTACCTCTCACTTTATCCAGTAAGCTTGTTTTTCCGGAGTCAACATGTCCCAAGATAACTGTAATTGGACTCCTCATTAATTCTTTAGAATTATTGTCTTCGGTCAAGATAATCACTCCAGAGTTAATTAATTTTCCATACTCCTCAGAATACTGTTTGATCACCTGAAATACAGGTTATCTCAATTTCAAACGCGCGTTAAATTAGTGATACCATATTAAATAAGCTATTTCACCAGATTTCTTTGGTAAACTTGCGATCGTTTAGCTTACAGGTCATGGAATAGGAAATCCTAACACATTGAATTACTTACCGTTGATTGAAAGCTAAAATTTATGACCATATTGATTGTGTGTTGATATATCGTAGAAAGGTTCGGAGAATGTAAATTTTTGCGCAGAGATAATACCCATTATTTTATATATCCAGAATATTTCGATAAATCTCTTAAACGTCGTGAAGGACGAAGATTACCTATTAGTGATTCATTAGAAAATCCCTCATTATTAGAAATTCGATTAGCGGCAGAGAAAATAGGTTTGGATTATGAAATTAGGGAAAATGGAAGTTACCCCCGTCAATGGTGGAATCCAAAAGGTTTGATTCTTATTGAGAAAAAGGATTCAAAATTGACGACTATTCGGAAGTTAAGCCTTGAAATAGAAAAGAATATCAAACCTGCTCTTGAGAAAAAGAGAAAGGAAGTTAAGGAAGCCAAAAAAAAGAAGAGTTCGAAACCTAGATATAAAACCACAAAAAAGAAATCTCAAACAGAATTTCGACCTAAGCGTCGTAGATAACTTTAAACTATTGAATCTATCTATTCTGGAATCTAGATTCAATTTATAAAAGCTAGATTAGGTGTTCAAATATGTTAACATCCTACTAAGGGGAGGTACGAATGAGAAAAAAACGTGATGTTTACACCAAACGCGCGAAACAGGAAGGGTATAGAAGTCGAGCTTTCTATAAACTACAACAGATCAACAGCAAATTTAAGATCTTTCACTCCAACCAAATCATAATTGATCTCTGTGGTGCCCCTGGGGGATTTTCTCAGGTAGCAAGAGATTGTACGCGAGGAAAAGCATCAATAATCCTTGTTGATCTTGCTAGAATTAAACCAATTCCCGGTATTACAGAAATAATTAAAGGAAATATTACTGATGTCTCTACTGTCTTCAAAATTCGCGAAGTTGTTGAAAAACATCGATCTCGTAAACAGGAAATAGTAGTTCTTGCTGATTGTTCTCCTAATGTTTCGGGAAATTGGCCTACCGATCATGCAATACAAATATGGTTATCGAGAGTGGCTCTTGGAATTTCAAATTATTTTTTAGCCGTCAAATTTATTTCTAAAGCTTTTCAGGGAGAATCATTCCCAGATTTTCTTGCAGAAATTAAGGAATACTTTCAGGATGTAAAAATTAGTAAACCCCCTACTTCACGAAAAACCAGTGCGGAAGTATATATCGTTGCACAGAATAGACGAGATTCAAATCTGACATTATTTGATACGAATATACTCCTTAAAGATGAATGATCGGTTAAGGGATAATTGTGGATTTAACCAAGATTATTGAGGGAAGAAGAGAATATTTTATTCCTTCTCCTATCGTTGATGGTTCAATTCCCAGAAAAGTAGACGATGCATTCTTTAATCCTCATCAAAAGTTGAATAGGGATTTTTCTGTTCTAATACTGAGAATTTATGCCAAAATAAATAAAAAACTCACACTCAGAATATGCGAACCCTTCGGAGGGGTTGGTGTAAGAACTTGTCGTTATGCAGTAGAGGTTCCTTCTGAAGCAATTCACTATAATGATGTCAATTCTGATGCTATTAAGGTAGCTCACCAGAATTTCTCGACTCTATCAAAGCAGGATCGGAATAAAATCAGTATTTACAATAAGGAGTTTACTGATTTCTTGCATTCACTATATATTGATCATCCAATAATGGATTTCATTGATATAGATCCATATGGATCTCCAATTCCTTTCGTTTCTAGAAGTCTTAAATTCGTTACATTACGCGGGTTACTTGCTTTTACGGCAACTGATTTGGCTAGCCTATCTGGACTATATCCTCGAGCTTTATACTCAAAATATGGTATTGGTATATTTGAGACACGAATTGGGAATGTTCATGAACTTGCTGCACGTAATTTAATCACTGGAATTCAAAAAATAGGTTTAACTCAAAATCAATCAGTTCTTCCAGTTTTTACAGTTTATTATCGACATTTCATTAGGACATTTCTGATTAGAGAACGGGGAGTTGATAAAGTTCTCGATTCAACTGGTTTTCTCCACAAATGCCAAAAATGCAATTGCATTTTCCACACTTCTCTGAAATCCAAAAATGTTAGATGTATTTCATGCGATAGTGTTCAGCTTCGGAGTATTGGTCCTTTATATCTGGGAAAACTTCACGATGAGATGTACCTATCATATCTCAAGGAAGAACCTCATCTTATGGATTTAAATGGCGCTAAGAAGATAAAAAAATTAATTAATTTAATTAATGAAGAAAATAAGCTTGATATTCCTTGGTCATTTGATGTACAGAACATTGCAAAAGATATTAATGAACCAATTCCTCCTATGAATTTCATTGTTAAAAGAATTATTGATAGGGGTCACAAATGTTACAAAACCCATTTTTCAGGATCTTGTCTAAAGACAAATGCGAGTTATAACGATTTATGTGAAATTGTGAAGGCTGGTATCGAGTAGTGTTATTCATCGTTTTTCCGAAAAAAGATTTGTTTAAGTAGAAATGAAACAAACAAAAACAAATTCATGAACGAAGATAAAAAACAAGAGTAGGGACGGCGGGATTTGAACCCACGACCTCTTGGTATTCTGATAACCAACATCGGTTGGTTATTCCCAAACCAAGAATCATCTAGTCGTTATTTCCGTGTTATTCCAGAGAATAACTAAAACCATGCTAGACTACGTCCCTAATGTTCACACGAAAAATTTCTGAAGCTCCTGACTAATTGTTTCACCTAAATCTTTCAGTAGAAAGACTCTTCAATTCAGGTTTAATTTTTTTTCTCTCTTTTCTCCATTTAAAGCTTTTCCAAAAGAAAAAGATTGAAGAAAAATTATTCCATCAAGTCTTGTTACCAAAATCAATTTTGACATTTGTGTCTTTCTGCTCTATTAGATCATAATAACAGCATCTCATTAGTTCAAAAAAAGCATTCCTTAATTCTCTGGATTTTCCATGGTCATTCTCTTTACCACGTTTACTTAGGATTTTTCTGAGATAATCTTATAGTATCCACTAATTCTTTCTGTTTAACAGGACTGGATTCAATTTCTTGGTAATTAAAAAGTTCCATTTCAAACGATAGCGCTTTTAGTTCCTCTAAACAAATTTTATTTTGATGTTTCTCTTTTGCAACTTTTACATTCACTTTTCTATTGATTTGAGACTCAGAACGATTTTCAATGTTAAGTTTTTGATCAACCGTATCATTTAAATCCTTCATATATGTTTCCAATTTCTCTTCTATCTGTCTGTCCTTTGAGTCAGTTTCTTTAAGTTGCTTATCTCTAATGCAATCTTCAAGGTAATTATGATCTATATTATAATCAATTCTGGATTGTTTTAGGAATTTCTCACAATCCTCCTCATTTTCTTTTACAATTGTCGGTTCTTTCTCTTCAAAATAAGAAACCTCACTTTTTTTACTATCTTCATTAAAGACCACAATTTGATCCTCATATGGCCCCTCTGCGAGTAGAATTTCCTCTAATTTCTCAATCTCTTTGTATTTATCTCTAGTTTTCTGTTCTAGTTCCTTATCCTTTTCCTTCCATTTCATAGCTTCCTCTGGTGACAATTCAGGAGTTCACTCCAAAAAATTCTTTGAATTACCGATGTTCAATATGGATCAGTTGATCCCCTTAAATATCAAAAATCACAAGTGAGTAAACAATGAGAACTTTTCTTTCGGAAATTGGATTTATCCGTTCAGTTTACTACAAATGCATTTTTTCATCACAATGTGCCTAATTTCAGCCAATCAAAAAATATTTTTACCCCACTCTTAATAAAGCCTATACAGATTGAGAGAGATGAGTAAAAATGAAACCGATATTGAATCCCGTCGTCCCTACTTTTCTAATTATTTTTAAAGTCTAATAAGGATATATTGAATACCTAGACAAGTTGGATAGAAGTTAATATGAAAAAATTGTCAATGAACGGAAAAATCTGTCTTATAACAGGCGCAAATAGTGGAATTGGAAAATTCACGGCCCTAGAATTAGCGAAATTAGGATCACACGTTGTGATGATCTGTCGAAATTATGAAAGGGGTGTAAAGGCTCAAAAAGAAATTATTGAGCAGTCAAAAAATCCTGATATTGACCTTTATATTGTAGATTTGGCTTCTCAATCAGCAATTAAGAATTTCGCCGAGGATTTCAAAAAGAAGTATGATATGTTACACATCCTAATTAATAATGCAGGTACAATTACCAAAACTTGGACAGCGACAGAAGATGGAATTGAAAGGACTTTTGCTGTTAATCATCTTGGTCCATTCTTAATTACAAACCTCCTCCTTGATTTTTTAAACGCTGGAGCCCCCTCGAGGATAATTACTATAACCTCAGGAATGCATTCTAAGGATCCTATTTCTATTGATAGTATTCAATCTCAGGAAAATTACAGTAATTTAAAGGCGTATTCCATCTCCAAACTAGCAAATATTCTCTTTACTTATGAATTGAGCAATCGCTTACTTAATTCAGGAATTAAGACTGTTACAGCTAATGTTGTTCATCCTGGTTTCACTCGTACGAATTTTGGAAAGGAGGGCCTCTCTTTTCTACAAAAACTAGGTCTTACGCTTATTCATCCATTTATGGCTGTGTCTCTGCAAAAAGGTGCAGAAACTCCGATTTTTCTAGCTATTTCCCCCGATGTTGAAGGGATTACTGGTAAATATTATGTAAACAAGAAGATTGAACAATCAGCTCCAAATACTTATGATCAAGAGAATCAGAACCTGTTATGGAAAATAAGTGAAAAATTAACCGCTATTAAGACAATATAAGTAGAATTTAGAACAGTTTACTCTTGTAATTCTGCGATTAGTTCTTCACTAAGCGTTTTAGGTGAGGGAAAACGAATTCGGTTCACATATAATTCTTGACGTTGAACTGTTTCTTCTTGTACTTCTTGAGTCTTTAATTGAATACGTCCTTTTAATTGAACAGTTTTACCCTCAGATTCATTCTGCATTTCTTCAAATATTTGGTCATCTGTTTTTCCTTCATTAATCATCTGCTCAATATCTCTTTCTTTAAATCCCGTTAGAATTTCACCTGAAATTCCAAAGAAAGTTACTTTTATTGTACCTGTACCATCATCCAGTAATCCACTTATTCTCACTCGAATCGTAGGTTCAACAATTCCATGTTCACGACAATTCCATTCATTGCCATCTTCTGTTTGATCAACCTTTTTCTTACAAATAGAGCAACCATGATAGTAAGGAGATTGTTGGAATAGTCTGATTACCTTTCCTACGACCTCAATAGTGTCACCATCTGCTTCATTAGATAACTCTGCAAGATGAGTTTTTATATAATCAATCGTTGATTGACTGGTCTCAGTGGTATATTGCTTCTTTTGAATATGCTGTAAGCTTGAGGGAATTTCACTCTCTTCTCGAACTTCACTCTGAAAGTTTAAGTGAATCTCGACCCGTCCTTCTTGGTTTTCACGGATCCCCCCGTATAATATTTTGACATAGTTTGTCTTCTCAGGATCTAAATGATCAAATTTCTCGACATTATCATTCCATGCAACGATACGTATACTATCTGAATCGTCTTCAAGTTCTATAGACCTAACTTTTCCAGAAGATCCATCTGATCGATTAAATTCCCTTATATCGGATACAGATTGTAAAATACCTTGAACGCATCCGATTCCCTTTTCTGTTTGAAGAGATGTAATTTGAGTTACAGGAGGCCCTGAATTGATTTTATTTGTTGTATCTTCTGAAAAAGTTGTATTCGTTGTTGTATGGAGTTCTATTGTATTAAATTTTGATAGAGAAACTCGTAAATTACTAATTTGAATTGATTGATCATTAAAATTGTCAAATTCAGAATTTCCATCACCCCATAGGACGATAGATACTACTCCAGTATTATCAAATATGATTCCACGACGTACGCTCCCAATCGATCCATCTTTTCGAGTAAACTCGCGAATATCACTTATAGGCCCTTTTTTCACTTCAACTGATATAAAATTATCTTCTGAGCTGATATCTTGAATTTCTTTCACTTTAGAACTTTGAATTTCCCCCTCTGGTCCGATTTTTTCTTCCAATGGTGGTAAAGAGGTATGTCCAACTTTCGTTACGTTAGTAGATCGATTAGAATGTAATTCTGGTTTTCCATCACGATCCAGCTTTACATTTGCTCCCTGAATCAGGAGTTCATCCCCACGGGTGAAATTGAATGCATCCTCTGCTCTTTGATCCCAAAAAACTATTCGTGTACTTACTCGATTTCCCTTCAGGAACACATTTGATACACGCCCTTCTGTCCCATCAGCCCTATTAAATGTGACAAGACGACCGAGTTTTGTAACAGTTCCTTTGGTGTCTATTTCTTCCATTTCTTCATCTAGTACATCGAGATCAATTATTTCGTCTTCTGGATCAGGGTAAGCTTCTTTTTCTGCATCGATTATAATATTAACAAATCCACGATCTCCTAAGTGTAATTCTAGATCCTTATTTCTTCCTAATTTTGTATAACCCTGTTTTAGATTAACTATGGTACCTCGTCTCAGTTGATTCTCTGTGACTTGACGAGCTTTTGTTCCCCAGAGGAGAGTTCTTATACTATCAGAGCCGTCATGCAGAAGAATCGGGGCTAAAAGACTTTTTCCTCCCTCTCGTGAAAATTCTATTGGATTATATATACGTAAAATAACTCCTGTTATATTAACTCCTGATAATCCTGGTTCCATTTGCTTTAATTTCTTTATTGTTAATTCAGGTTTTTTTTGAGATTCTGGTCTCCCAATAGGGACATTAAAGTCCTTTGCAATGATATGCGCTGCCGCAATATCATTTATGAGATGCTCAAGTTCTTCTTTTTTTGCATCAATCTTTTGCTTTATTTCCGCTCGTGAAAGCCCTGTATGTTGAGAAATTTTCTGTATCAAGTCTTCAATGTTAGCCACAATACTTCATTCCACTGCTTTTTTGAATGATTACTTTGATCGGATTCAATACGTTTCCGAATATTTTATCGCTAATAAGTTGGGTTTAGTAATTTCATTAACTTATTTTTGCTTCAATGACTGTTTGCTTGAGATTATCAATCAACATATATTCTTGATGTAGCTTATATATTCATAAAAATCGGTTAACATTGAAGAATAGACCCAAAATTAGGATATTTCATCATAAAAATGGGTTTTCTTCTTAAAACCCTACCAATTTTGATATTTTACACCCAATTCTTTTACAATTAAATTACGAACCATACTACGGAAATCACGGCATCCATCTTTTGTTTTAAAAGAAGTAGGAAGAATTTCTATCCTTGGTAACTTATATGTGGAAAGAATATCTACATTTCGGTTAAATAGAACAGTATTAACCTTATCAATCTTATTCATTAGCACTATGGGAGGGTTCTTTGTCACTTCTCCTAAGAACTGTATCATCTCAATGTCAATTGGGATTATTCCTTTTTTCTCAAGATTTTCTGTGACGATGTGAAATGTTGAGGAATCGATGACATGTATTCCGAATATTATGGGATTTTCTGGGTTTTCCAGAAAATTGACAATCTGATCCTTAATCTTTTCCTCGAGAGATTTAGAGCGTCGTGTAATTCTTCCAAATCCGGGTAAATCTACTAAGAAAACGTCATTAACTAGCTGTACAGGAGCAATTCGAAGTGTAGTTCCAGCTCTTTTCCCCACGGGACGTTTAGAACGTGCCAGAAAGTTAATTACAGTTGTTTTACCTGCATTAGGTCTACCAGTTACTGGGATATTGTAAGAGTTGTTCATAATCAAAACTTTAACAGGAAAGTGAGTAATAAACCAGATAGGACTGGCACGGTAATATTATCGTTTAATTTATCCCCTGTGGTTAATTCGACAAGGGCAGATATGAAGCAGACGAGGAAATTGATAACGATAAAGTATATCGTTTGGAGATCTTCAGGTCCTTTAATTCTAAAAAATGTAAGATCAGGTGTAATTTCTGGATTCAACCCTACAAAAAAGAAAAGAATCGAACTGCTGATGAATCCTGCAAGAAGGAAGGCTAAAAAACCCTCAAAACTTTTATTTTGAAAACGTGGAAATCTTCTTCGACCGAATCTCGATCCAATGACATTAGCAAAACCATCACCGAAAGCCATTATACAGAAAACAGCAGCTGCAATCCGCAAATCCAAAAGTATTACGGAGATCATAACCATGAGAATATATAGCAGGGGGCCGTATAAATAACCTGTTTTAACATCCCTTTCACGTGATGCCATAGCTTCAAACCCTCTCTTCCACATATTTGGCCGGGCAATGACTATGATAAAGAACAAAGCAATCAGAGTAATTAAAATCAGTAACATGCGTGGAAATATTGCTATCAAGGGAGTAAGAAACCCAAATCCGATATGGATTGATTTTCTTTTAGTTTCTTGATCCATCAAGATCACTTCTTGCTCTGAGAATCAGAGAAGTCTATCCCATTATGATTCATCAGTAATGTTGGGACTTTCGTCTGATATTTTAGTTTCCTGTCCTTTTTCAGAGTCTTCTACTAGAGCATCAAGCCAATCTCCAAAAACATCAACGCGTTCTTCAATTGGACGGATGGGTTTAGTGGTCTGAACTTTACATTTTCCACAAAATATTACTGCTGTGCGGATTTTTCGATTGATGTCGATATTGATCGAATTTGTAGTGCCACATATAGGACAATCAAACACAGTAGGTAATGTAGGTATTGGTTTTGTTCTTACTATTCTTTTTCTTTTTCGACCCATAAGATTTACTTCCTCCGATCGCTTTTAGCATGTTTTTGAATCTGACGTAGACGTCTATCACGCTTTGTTTGTTTTGCTGGCGTCTTTCTAACTTTTTCTTCAGAAGAAACATCCTTATCTTTTTTCTCTTTTGCTTCAACCTTTTCTTTTACTTTTAATACGGTAATTTCTTGACCAGAGCCAACCATGAATATTGCAGCTCCTCCAACTACAAAAATAACGGCTATTGTACTCATACCTAGTAAAAACGGATCGTAAAGTTCTTTATTTGGTTGTTGAATTGTCTCTTCTTCTATCTCATCCCCTAACCATCTAACAACATTTCTCCATAATTTTGCATTATCACCCGCTTCATACCATGAAGTTGCAAGTAAGGGATCCACAAGATCACTAAACATCGTTGTAGATCCACCCAGAGCCACTTTTGCGTCGAAGGTTTCCGACGTTCCAGCAAGAGCAAATAAAACGATATTAGTTGAATATGTATGAGGATCACCCACTGGTGGATCTGCATAAGCCTGGGTTGAACCAATGATTATTTCATTTCTCGAGTTTTTAATTGAGCAACTTGTTGTAACTATCGTACTCACATTTTCGTGGTTAGAGAGGATCTCGTGATTTGTCGCATTTATGTCTAAAATTAAATATTCGGGTTTTCCTGCATTGTGGAAATCATTCTTAACTATATCAGTAGGCTTCTTTGGTTGTGCTGAAGTTTCATCTGTCCAGAAACTTGATACAATTCCAAACTCTTGCGCATCTAAGACAAAATTAAGATAGTCACTGTGTCCGTCAAGAGTATCATTTGTCTCTGTTAAGGGATTTGCTAAAACGAGCATTGAATTTTCTGCTAGGAGAAAATCTCGAACATGGATCCTTTCATCAAAGCTTATCTTCTCCTGTGGATCAGTTAGAATGAGTAGGTCAACACCTTCAAAAGTAGTCTCATTAAATTCTTCAGTATTAAATTCAACTCGTAAACCTAAATCTTCAAGATCAGCAATGGCCTTACTATATAAGGTTCGATTAAAAAACTGTCCGTGACCTTCGTCAAATAATACAATCATTGGATCTTCATCTGCAAGAATTGCACCATTAACTTCAACGACGAAGGTAACACTGACTAAAACACATAGAAGAGAACAAAGTAACAAATGTTTAATGCTAACTGACAACGTTTTTTCCTCAATACCAGAAACACCACTAGAATTGCTAAAACTAGCAAAGTGAAGAGAATTTTCAAAAAAGAGGGAATTTGTGAATATCTTTTGTGTCTTTCCTGAACAACGCTACAACTAAAAACCTCAACTAATTTCTTCCTAGTTGGTTTAAGATAAGAATTCAATCCGAGTATGTGTATCTTATTAGAAATAAAGATATTCCTTTACTATTAAACACATCTTATCTGAATTTCAATTATTGGAGAACAAACAATGGTTTCAGCACAGATGGTCCCCAGTGAGTTATTAATAGAAGTCATTGCTGAGGAACTAAGATCGAATGAAAAAGTATTCCAACCCCCGAATTGGGCAGACTATGTAAAAACCGGAGTCTCACGTGAGAACGCTCCAGAAAACCGAAAAGACTGGTGGTATACTCGTGTAGCCTCTATATTAAGAAAAATTTACCTAAAAGGTCCAATAGGAGTTATCCATCTAAGGAAATCATACGGGGGGCGAAAAAATAGGGGTAGTAAACCTGAACATTCAAGAACTGGATCAGGTGCCATTATTAGACTTGCTATTCACCAACTTGAAAAAGCTGGGTACGTTACTATTGCCAATACTAGTGGTAGAATAGTTACACCTGCTGGAAGAAGTTTTGTTGATAAATTAGCGATGAAAGCGAAGGAAGAGCTTCCAGAACTTGCCAACTACTAATTCAGTTCCTATTTCGAGAAAATAATTAATTTGATTAAGAATTTGGGGATACAAAGATTGACTGTTCTTATCACGTAAAATTTAATAATTAAGTTTCCTAATATCTCCTCAATAAGGGGTATAATCAATGGTTGATGATGATCGTGAATTGGAAGAACTTCGAAAAAGACGTGCTGCCCAACTCCAAAATGACCAATTAGAGCAACAACAATTACAAAAACAGCAAGAAGAACAGCTTCGTCAGATTGAACAGCAGCGTCAAATAGTTTTGAAAAGTATTTTGACTGACGAAGCACGCGAACGTCTTGGTCGGATAAAATTAGCAAAACCTGACTATGCCACATCTTTAGAGAATCAATTAATTCAGCTCGCCTCATCTCGTAGAATTTCAGAGAAAATCACAGATGATCAATTAAAATCTCTCCTGCAACAGATGACAAAATCTAAGAGAGAAAGCAAAATCACTTTTAAAAGACGTTAATGGGTTTAATATGAGTACTATATCAAAGTTTTCTTGGAAACGTACGGAGGGTATAGGTCTAATAGTTTCATCACTTGGGATTGCACTTATCTTACAGATTCCTCCAACATTCTTCACTCTTCACTTATTAGAATTCAATCTTGAAATAGATTTCTTAATAATGATAGGTGTAATTTTTGGTACAATGATTCTAATATCAGCGATTTCTTGTTCACTTACAGAAGATTGGGATAACAAAAAATCACCCACTTTAAGATCAACCGTTACTGTATCTTTCTTATTGAGTATTATATTCATTGCTGGATTCTTTGTGTTTTTTGTACTTCAACCGAACTTTCCTCCAGAAATGCGGGATCTTGAAACAAATCAACGATATCTAGCTGCCTATACAACCGGTTTAAGCTTGATCGGGATCCTTGTAGTAATTTTCTATAAAGGTAGGGCATTTTTTAGTAGATAAATTATTATAACGGGAGAAACAGATTAAATCCCAATTCTACATTTTCTGCTTATTGATCGTTTATCCTCCAGTATTCGTTACTAATAATTGTAACTTAAACGATTAATTATTTTGGAGAAACAGTCAATGTCTGGTTTACTAAGAAAAACATACTTAGATTCAGATCTTATCTCTACAGTTTTCCACTTTTCAGAGGTGGGGTCAACAAATAATATTGCGAAAAAGATGATCTTAAAGGAAAAAGAGGGGGGTTTCGCAGTTATTTCAGATATTCAAACTGCTGGATATGGTCGACGGGGAGATTTCTGGGAATCTCCTAAAGGTGGTTTATGGTGTTCTTTAGCGATTAAACCAGACATAAATCCTAGTATAATTGGTCTAATCCCCATCATATGTGCTTTAAGCGTATCTAAAGCTCTTGAATCGCATGATATTAAAACACGACTGAAATGGCCTAATGACATCTTACATTCCAGGGATGAAGCAAAAATTGCAGGTATAATCGTTGAGGGCAAAGTATCATCAAAAATGGTTGAGTACATCATTATTGGTATTGGTATCAATGTGAATATCGAATTAGAGCAATTTTCACCCCCCTTGCGAAATCACATTACTTCAACCTTGAAAATTAAACGAACTAAGATCTCTTTGGAGGAACTGCTACACACAATCATATTCTATCTTGAAGAAGGATTTGACAAGATGAAGAAGGGAGAAGAGAATCACATTCTTTCACAATGGAAACAAAGAGATAATATTTTGGGGAGAAAAATTGTAATAACATCAAATAATATTGAATATGAAGGAATTGCAAAAGATCTTACATTATATGGACAAATGATATTGGAACTTGTAGATGGAAGGAAAATTACTTTTTCTTCAGGAAATGTTAAACTATTATAATCAAGTAATTCTTGGAGTTTAAGTTGTTGTAACAGAATGAGGTGAAAAATCATTGTCTACAATATCAAGACTGGATCTAATACTGTTCTACGAGGATTAATTGCGGAAGAGTTTGCTCGTTATACTCTTAGCAAACGTTATTCATTATTAATACTTAGACCGACGAAAGTTATAGAATTTTTGTCCGATTATCAAATTAAGGGATCACATTATAATTTTTTAGTCCAATACCAGCAAACGATGGATTTTATAGGATTTGGACCAATAAAAAATAACGAAACGTCTCTCCCAGAGCTAGGGAGTGGATTGGTTAGGAATTACTTCTATGAACAAGATGGATTAACACCCTTCTTGCCATCCAACTCGGAACAGACCAAAATTAACGGATACATTATTGAGGTCAAGTCTCGGACAACAAAAAATCATTGGAAGCCATTTACTTATTCATTTTCAATAAACCAAGAGAAAATGTTCTCAAAATCCGTGAAATATAAGTTTAAAGTAGTTTTATGTGGAGTATCGTTTGCAGAGGATTGGGAACTATCGGTAGTTCTCACAAATCCTCAAGGAAAAATCCTCCCAGAAGATTATTTTAATTCAGATCAATAAAAATGGGTTCTGCGTTTGTAAGGACTTTAGGACCATTACGAGTCATAAGAACATCATTTTCTAACCTAAATCCTCCAACATCCTTTTCGTATATGCCAGGTTCAATAGTAAAGATCATTCCTTCTTCTATACGCGTAGGTGTCCAGTGTTTGAGCAGAGATTCATGTGATGGTTTCTGTCGCAACAGGGGGGAGTCATGCACCGTCAACCCAATTCCATGACCCAAAGAATGAGGCATCTTGTATCCTTGCTTTTCAATGATATTGTGAGCGATCTCTGCAACTTCATGTAAATATTGCGACTCTGAGATTGCATCAATTGCACTATCATGAGCAGATTTAACTGTTTCAACAATCGTTTTCATTTTCTCGTTCATTGAACCCATTATAAAAGGGAGAGTGACATCTGAAGTTAATGCTTCAGCTTGTACACCAAAGTCGATCAGTGCAAGTCCTTTTTGAAATAGTGATTGATTTGGATCTGCTCGTGGATATGTATGTATCTGCCAAGATCGGGCACTACTAGCTACAAGAGATTCAAATCCAACAGCAAAAGCCCCTAATTCTCGCATTCTGCTCTCAACAAAAACTGCAAGATCCATTTCCGTTTTAATCTTTGATTGAGAGATAACTACCTCTTCAATTTCCGTAACGAGTTGATTACTAATCTCGATAGATTTTTTCATCATAGTGATTTCTTCTTTTGATTTTGTGGATCTTAAGTCTGCTAACAGACTATCAATTATCGTGGGATTATAGATAATCTCTGCACTCGGAACTTTATCTAATATTAGTTGTACATTATCATATGGAATCCCTCTTGGAATTCCAACCTTCGGATTAGATGTAGATGATTCAGAAAATACTTCAACCGTAGCAGCAGTTACTCCTTTGTATTCTGCCATATTAATGATTCTATCAGCTTCTGAATACATTTTCGCTAGCTGATAATCCCATGGTATAAGTGTAGTCTGTCGATTCTTCACATCGATAAATAAAGTAGCGTCCTCTGGATGACCAGTAAGGTATTTCACGTTAACATCTCTATGTGCCTCTGAATCGGTAAGATAGAGAAAATCTAGATTGTGGGTAGTTAAGGAGTCATACAACTTTGTTAATTTATCTTGAGTAATATAACGTGCCACTTAGTTTCACCTAAAAAATTCTTCGAGTTGTTAGGAAAATCAAGTTTAGAATTTTAAAAATCTGCTCTTGTACTATTGTATTTATCATCTAGATATTTATTTTCACCAAAATAATCTTTTAAGAGAGTCTCTCAAGGACCATGAAAAGAGAGAATTTAGGATGCTAAGAATCATAAAAACAATATTTTAGATACGGTTCAGAACAAAGGTTGTCAAATTTATCCAGTTTTTATTCTACCTTAATTTTGTGCCACTTCTTGTTTTTGGACTCAGGACGTAATGTTTTTCTTTGAGTATTACTCAATTTTTGCCCTTGCTGTTGTTTAAGCAGATTTCTTTGGGTCATTTTGGATATTTTACGCGTAATTAATTGTAATTCTGAACTATTTGGACGATAGGATTTTAATAGTTTCTGAAATTCAAGGAGAAGCGCGTTTACCTTTTTTTTGTCTACTGCCATTCTGTTTTACCATAATATTTACTAAAAATAAATTTTTGGGAACGGTTCAGCAATCCTCTCTGATTTCTCCTCGAGACAAAATCATTGTTAAAGTAAATATATCATTTCCAAAATTTCCTGAATGAAGATCTTCATGCTTTTAGTCTCCGTTTCACTAATTATACGGTAAAAGAAAGTATGATACCAATTTGAATTGATAATAACTACTAAATCTAATCATATTATTATGGAGTAATGTCAAATGCCAAAATTTACTATCGAAGAAGCTCAAAAACTTCTCGTCGATCGAGATTATGTGCGAAACCTTGGAGTTATAGCACACATCGACCATGGTAAAAGTACACTCACAGACTCGCTTCTTGCTGCGAGTGGATTATTAGCAGAAAAAGTAGCTGGCGAAGCTAGAGCAACAGACACACGAGAAGACGAACAAGAACGTGGTATCACTATAAAGACTACAGGAATCTCTCTAGTTCACGAATTAAAAGAAAGGACTTTTCTCGTGAACTTACAAGACACTCCAGGGCACGTTGACTTTTCTGGAGAAGTCACATCAGCACTACGAGTTGTAGACGGAGCTCTTGTTGTAGTAGATGCAGTTGAAGGTGTTATGGTTCAAACTGAAGTAGTTACTCAGCAAGCACTTGCAGAACGAGTTCGTCCTGTCTTGATTATCAATAAAGTTGACCGTTTAATAACTGAGATGCGTATGACACCCGATAACGCATATGAACAATTCAAAAAGATTATTAGTGATTTCAACGTACTAGTTGAAACCTATGCTCCTCCTGAATTTAAAAAGAAATGGAGAGTTGATCCTAGACAAGGTACTGTTGCATTTGGATCTGCTATTCATCGGTTTGGTTTGACAATTCCAGCTCTAGCCGAAATTTGGCATGAAAAAACTGGTCAACCAATTGACAAATTAGTAAAGAATCTCTGGATGAAAAATAATTTCGTTAATGGAGTTCTTAAACCAACCTATGAAATATATGAAAAAGCTGAAGAAAATGATACAGAATCTCTAAAAAAGGTAGCAGAACAATTAACGCTTCGTATTGATGAAAGCGTTTGGCTTGAACCACCTAAGAGAATTGCAAAAGCATTGTTGGAAAAATGGCTACCTGTAGAGAAGGCAGTACTCGATATGGTTGTCGCATTCTGTCCTTCTCCAATAGACGCACAAAAGTATCGATTTAAAAGCTTCTGGACTGGAGAAATGGAATCTCCTGAAGGTAAAGGTCTTCTTACTTGTGATCCCGACGCTCCCGTTATGATATCAATATCTAAAATGATTCCGGGAAGAGCAAAACGAATAATTGCCATGGGACGAGTATTTTCTGGAACCGTTAAGGCTGGACAGAAGATCACCGCTCTTCTACCAGGTTATCAGCCTGGAAGTAAGGAACGGACGTTTACAACGAATATCCAACAGGTTTCTATGTTAATGGGAGCAAAGGCTGAAAAAGTTGATTTTATCCCTGCTGGAAACATTGTTGCATTACAAGGCCTTCGTGGTGCGACAGCAAGTAGTACAATCACAAGTCTGGAATCAGCACTTCCATTTAAAGCATTGAGTTATGCAGTGGAACCAGTCGTTACAATTGCAATTGAAGCAAAATCTCCTAGTGAACTACCAAAGCTTGCAGAAGGATTACAACTAATGGAATTAGTGGATCCATCATTAAAAACAAAAGTGAACGAAGAAACTGGAGAATTCCTTCTCTCTGGGACAGGAGAGCTTCATCTGGAAATAGCCGTAAAAGACTTGCAGGACTTACAAAAAATAGAAGTAACGCAAAGTGAACCCATTGTTGTATTTAGGGAATCAGTCTCTGCTGAATCTACTCAACAAGCCCTTGCAAAGTCTCCGAACAAACACAATCGTCTATGGGTTCGAGCTGCTCCATTAGAGGAAGATGTCATAAAAATCATTGAAGCTGGAACTATACACCAATATACAGATCGAAAGGAAATGGGACAAATTCTGAGAGATCAAGCTGGATGGGATGCCAAAGTTGGTCGTAAAGTCTTAGGTATGGGACCAGCGGAAAATGATCCAAATTTCTACATTGATGCAACTAAAGGTGTTCAATACCTACGTGAAGTTAAGGATTATCTCCTACAAGGTTTCCGTTGGGCTGCAAGGGAAGGGCCTTTGTGTGGTGAACCGTTCTACGGTATTAAATTTTTGTTAGAAGATGTTAAGCTTCATGAGGATCCTGTACACCGAGGAGCAGGGCAAACAATGCCTGTTTCGCGAAGAGCGTGTTTCGGTGCAGCTTTATTGGCATCTCCCATACTTCTTGAACCTGTTTATAAGGTTCAAGTTCAAGTTCCAGAGCAGTACCTCGGTAATGTCTATAAAGTTCTTACAAAACGAAGAGGTAGAGTAATTGATACTCAAAAGCGAGAAGGAACCCCCTTAAATATTATCATTGCAGAGGTTCCTGTTTCTGAATCTTTTGGAATTACGACTGATTTACGATCTGAGACTTCAGGCTTTGCATTTTCTCAAATGGTTTTTGATCATTGGGAGAAAGTTCCTGGAAATCCAGCCAAGGAAGAAGAACAAGGCGGTGGATTAGCACGTAAGTTTGTTATAGAAACACGAAAGCGTAAAGGATTTCACAATCCTAATCCTCCAAAACCTGAAGACTATTACGATAAACTCTAATTTTCTTGAGTTTACTTTCCTTTTTTCTTATTATTCCCAACCGCTTGAAAAATAACAATATCTTTACTGCTAGATACCTTTCTAAAAGACTGAAGCAAATGAAAGGAATTGTTAAAAAAGCGGATCCGGAGGGATTTGAACCCACGACATTCTGCTCCGAAGGCAGACGCTCTATCCATGCTGAGCCACGGATCCATTAATATCTAATTCAATGGTTTTGTTAAAATCTGTTTCTAGAGGGGATTACAAGACAATTGTTTGAATAATAAGAATATATTGGAAACAAGATTAGTAACTTAGTTTGAAATAGAGGAGCTATTTCAAATCATGAACAGTTTAGCAATTCATTTTCAAATTTCAAGACTGAAGGAGAATCTATTCATCTATTCTTCCGTTCAGCTGAAGATCGGATTTTCACTTGATGTCTGTGAATTGCACAGGAAACGCAGAAGTATCGAACATATGGAACTCGAGCAATTTGGGTTCCAGCTTGACGTAATTCCTTTGCAATCGTGAAATCAACTAAGTTTTTATAGCTGGTTTTTCGCTTGGCCTTATCTCTTGGGACTAATCGTCCACATGAAGAGCATTGAACTTTACCTAAGTTGCCTTTCCCACCTTTACTTCGACCGCCAGATTTTCTTTTTTTGCCCATTACGAGAACACCTTTCATATGTGAAGTTACGTTAAAAAAACTGTTTAAATCGAATTTTACCTACAATTTCATGTCTTTATGGGTTGTTTTTATTCTCTCCCATTACTTGTGGAATGGTTTTCTTGGTAATGAACAACGCTAAATTTTCTAAATTTAAGTGATAAGATTGTTCCGAATCGTAAAAAGGTGCAATCTCAGGAAATTCTCCTTTTATATATTCGAAGACACTTTTTTTAATCAGATCAATTTGTTTAAAATAATCCTCTGAATACCTTTGGATCTTCTGGTAGAGCTCACTTGTCAAGAGGACAAAATGTGGGGTTTCATCACCAGAGAGAATTTTCTCACTGATTAAATCATATAATTGTTCTTGATTCTTCCCGTTTGAAAGAATCAGGAAAAAACCAGGCATAGGTAATAGAAATAAAATCATTATTGGGGAAAGAAATCCAAACTGAGTTTCAAATCGTACTATAGAATCGTTCGAAATAATCATTGCTGAAATTATAAGATTTAGTGACGCTGTAAGTGTCGATTGAAAGGACCCTCGTCCTATCCAGTAAAGTTTACCTGAATATTGATGAATTGGATCTTTATTGGAAAAACTCACCCCTTGGTAGTTAATTATTGAATAAAAAATTATCGTCCAAGGAAGGACGCATAGGAGTAAGAGGTAGTTATCGTAAAAGCCGATAAAAAAGATAAATGTAAAATTTATCAAAGAGAGAATAAAAAAAAGAGAGGGCACAGAAATTACATTCCTGTATTTTAAAAAGACCGTCTAACTCAAAAGATCTTTTAATTCTGAAACCAAGCTGGAAATGTCTTTTTCCTCTTCTTTGAATATTTCAGGTATTTTGTGGCTGTAGCGTCGAAGTACTCGAATTGCTAGCCCTAGTGAATGTGCTTCGTTTGATGCACCAATTAAAATAAAATCTTCTGCAGAACTTAATACCGTGTAACCTTTCTCTCCACGGACTAGGACTTCCCATAGTTGTCCATGATCCATTCTGTCAACGACCATACCACCTGTAGATAGTACAGCGGCTGAAAGGGCAGAGAATAAATCTGGGTCTGCATCTTTTTCGGAGAAGAATGCTACACTCATCCCAGTACGAGTAACTAGTGCTAACGCTTCTAAATCTGCATAACGTACGATTTCTTGTAATAATTTAATCAATTTCTTTTTTTGCTCAACTGTAAGTGCAAAGGCCATTTTTTCACCTTCAGGAAGGTTCTCACAATACTTAAAGTTCCTTTTTAATATGAGATACGTTTCTAGATTGAGATAATGGTCTGGACGACGATTATACTCTAATTAGGTAATTATCATCGGGTAATGATTTAAACCTTACTAAACCTCGAATCAGCAGAAATTGATTTTCACTAATCTTAGTTAAAGAACATGTAACGGGTATCAATCTTGGGTTTGTGGAAAACACTAGAAATTTCTAAAAATTAAAATATATCTTATCTATCAGTGTTAAAGTGAATCTGATCTAAATATCAGGGTGAGATATGATGGATACTTCTCAAGAAAAGGTGATTCTAGGATTATTTGTACTAGATAAAATCATCACAACTCATTCTCCGTCTTCCTTTACTAAACAAGATAATCGTATTGATTTTTCACTTGGAGGCCCACCCACTTTCATGTTGTTTTTTTCTGATATATTAGGGACTTTTTTTCCAATTATCAAATCACCAACGGTTTTTTCACATATTTCTCCTGAAACTAAGGATTTCCACGAGGAATTTTCCTTTATTTCCCAAGCTCAAGTACAATTCATCAATTATGAAAAAACTCCGAAATTCATACTTGATTACTCCCAAGGATCTCCTGAAAGAAAATTGGTTTTATATGATCCTCCTGATGATTTTAAATTTGAATCTTTTAACTGGAATTTTCATCATCCTCCAATATTAATAATTAGTTCGATTTATCAAGAGTTTAATTCAATTAAAACTTTTTCTTTTTTTCGTGAGAGAGGAAGCTTTCTAGCTTTTGATCCCCAAGGATGTTTTAGAGAGAGATTATCGAATGGGGAAATAAGATATTCTGAATGGTTAGAAAAGGACATAATTTCACAACTCGACTGTATTAAACTCTCGAAAAATGAAGCAGAACTCCTTGGATTGGGATACGATGAGGTAGAGATTATCAAGAAACTACTAAATATCTCTCCAAAATTTGTGATTATTACAAAGGGAAAAAAAGGATCTTTACTTGGTGTCAGATACACAGGATCAGAAAAGAGTAAGATATTCTACATTCCACCATTTCCTGTAGAGAATGTAAAAACCGAAACTGGGGCTGGAGATGGCTTTTTGTATTGTTTTATTAGTTTTTTACAATTGTTAAACGATGAATTAGCTGCTATTGCTTATGCAACGAGTTTAATATCTTTATTTTTGGAACATGGCCTTGATAAAGAAAAATTTACCTTACAAGAAATTAAATATCGACAGAAATTAATTCATTCTAAGATTCGAAATATACTGGATTAAATTTTCGCATCCCAGACATCAATTGTAAAGATAAGGTTTAATCAACCTTAATGTAGAGGATATTATTTCCCCGAAGAAATGCTCGTCCATATCGCTTGGTTATTTTCCCATCCTCCATTTCGGAACAGTTCTCTAGTATTAAATTCATATATTGGTCTGTTATTTTTAATCGTCCTGTGTAGGACTGGTTACTTTTTAATGTCACAGTAATTGTTTTACCAATTGCTTTTTCTAATGTTTGTAGTGGATTGGACATAATACTAGTTCCTTAAAATTTAATAAAATCAAGAATAAGATTAAATGCTCCTCATTTTAAAGAATTCTAAAAATGTTTCTTCACTTACTCTGAGATGATTCATTCTTCTTCCGAATGAAAATCTTGGAGTAGATCAAGATCAGGAGTGTTATACAGAGCAAAATACTCTTCCTTGAAGTCATTCAATAAATTTTCTATACTAAATTCGGTCACTTGGGTGTCTTTAGAAGCTACTTTCTTTTCAATGAGATAAGACATTCTTTTTCGTCGTAGTTTCTCCTCTAATTGTAATTCTCGCTTACGGATCTCTTCTTTAACGGAAATATCGGTTAAATATAATTCATCATAAACCCAAATTTCTAAAGGAGGATTGGTTGAAGTTCGATCTCTCTCTGTATACTCACCTAGAGGAAGCTCAAAGCAGGGTACACAATTCTCATCGAAGATCTGAATAGCTTGATCGGAGAATTTAGGACTTTCTTCAGGTATAATTACTCCGCGAATCCCAAAATCGATAAGTTTAATGGCTGTTTGAGCTCCTCCACCACTTGGATCAAGCACGAGTACAATATCACCCTCATGTAAGCCATAATTGGTGTTTGTATCTCGAATTGCTGAATCAGAAAATGATTTTAATGGTTTCAATGGAAACTCATGTCCTTGAACCCAAAAATTCTTTATTTCCTTCAATTTTTTAATTTCTGATTGATTCTTTTTTATCATCTGTCTAAATAATCGATTTTCCTCTTTAATCTGACCAACTTCTCTATCCACAACTTCAGTTACTTTCTTCCGAGTTTGCTTTGAATTCCTTACTTTTGATTTTTCGAATAAATTATTGATTCTCTTTAGTTCCTGTGATTGGTCTCGTGATCTGTTCCGCCAGTATCTCACTTCTTGATCGATCTTTTCCATCTCTTCTGATACAGTTTCAAATTTCGCTTGCCATTGGATATTTTCATTCTTTAATGAGTTAATTAGATGCTTAAAGTCTGTTTCTTTGATTTCAGTGACAAAAGATTCTTCCCTTCCTTGAATTAATGAAACTGCATTCGATATGCTATTTCCTGAAAGAACTAATCGCTGAATTTCGGAAATATGGGAAATCAACGATGGGTACGATTCTTCGATCAATCTCCCAATTTTCTCAAATTGGGGTTTGAGGAGATTAAATCCTTTCAAAGCTCCAAATAATGCATCTCGTTCGTGAGAGTTAAGATGACTATAATTAACAGTCAGATCTGAATAATCTTGAAGGTAACTTCTTTTCTGAGCTGCAGTAGCAAGAACAGAGGGGGTTAACAATTTTGCTCCTGTGATTTTTGCGACTCTTTCAACCATTGCGGGAGCAGGGACTACATCAGCGGCCACACAGCTTACTTTACCGTATTTCGTGGAGATACGAATAATTTCAGAGATTCCACATTCTCGTTTTGATCCTAGATATAGTACATTTCCACGATTACAATCTAAAATGGCAATACCCGTTGTTGTCCCTGGATCTAGGCCCAAAATGACATTTTTCAAAGATCTAGCAGAAGGGGCCATCGCAACATCCAGTGGTTTGAAGTCAAGAGTTGTTCGAGTAATCCTTTGGAGAATTACTTTGACCAAATCAGTATTCAGACCTTTAATTTTCATCTGTAAGGTTGAAATTAACTTATTTTCTAATTGAACTAAGTAAACTCGTTTTTGTGGGTATTTGAATATATCCCATTTAAGATTCTGTTCTTTGAGTATTGCTGCTACTTCTTTTGATGCCTGTTGGACTGCTGTGCTGCTTATTCGCTCATATCGTGGGGCAGACCACCCTCCTTTCCCGTGAGATTTTTTTCGGGTAATCCGAATCTTAATTTCATCCTCAAATGCTTCGACAATATGTCCAACTCGTTTTACGCATAATCTTGCTGCTACTTCAGCAGTTTCTATAGATGATAATTTCTGAGCTTTATATGAAAAACTAACCATTTTTCTAATATTGTGTTTCGTAATAAGATGAGAAATTTTTTCCATTCCTGTACGAGGGTTCCCAGTCACTTGTACTAGCAATGAGGTGGGAGGAAAAAGTTCAAGTAATCTGATGATTCCCTGAGCATTTGGTGCCAACTCGAAAATATTATCGATCGCAATATAATCTGGACGTATATCCTGTATCTTCTTTAATAATTGACGCTTGTTGATTTTTGGATGCTTCTCAAGATGATTATTGTTTATTATCACCAATGAATATACACGAGAAGTCTTTTTCCCTCTTTCTTTATATGCTAGGACATCAATACCGAATATTATAAGTGAGTTCTTCATAATTTGAAAACCATTTAATTTATGGTGTCAATCCATCATTTTAACAATTTCTGAGATGTCATAATGAGTTTTTACCGTGAATTTTTTCTCAAAATAATTTATTACATTCTGGCAATCTCGAATTAGAATTTCTTCAGCTTGAGAATCTGAAGTCGAAATAAATTGTGGCCAGTCTATTAGAACTGGATAGTCGCTCTCATTCAAGCGAATATTATATTCACTCAAATCACCATGAATATATCCTTGGGAAACAACTTTTTTGATTTCTTCAATAATATTGTGAAATAAAGAGGCAATTTCCTCTTCATTCTCGAAGTCATTTCTCTTCATGCGATAAAGATCCTGGCCTTTCACGATCTCCATAACAACTAAATGACGGTTTTGAGCAATGGGCTTTGGAACACTGGTATTTGCTTCATAAAGATCTTTTAATACTTTAAATTCTCTTTCTGCAGATAATCGACTTTCATACAAGGGAGAAAGATGTCTTTTTTCTGCAATAAAGGCACGGCTTTTCCTAGTTGCGCGGAAATCTAGTTTCCCAAGACGATGGAATTTGATTATGAACTCAATCTGATCATCATCCATTCCCAGATAGATATTACTTTCTTTTCCTGCACCGATTTCTGGTCCTATCTGAGCTAATATTCCCTTTTCAACCAGTGCCTTTAGTGCCAGCGCATCATATCCAATAAAGGTTAGGGCTGCACCTAGATAATGACGCTGCGCAATGAAGATTAACTTCATTCGTTTTAATCTCCCTAATCGATTCTCAATCCGCTTTTCGGAATATTTCATGAACCGTGCTATCTCTTCAAGAGGAACAAACTCATGTTTAGCCATTAGAATTTCAATAACTGAAAGAATTCGAAAATCGAGTTTTTCAATTTCACGAAAAGATTGGGTAATGGTTAAACGAGCCATATTTCACACTCATGGATATATTTTAGATCAGAAAGTGCAACTGTCATCATAAGCAATAGGACTTAGAAATTACTAATCCTATTGGCCTCCGTAGACCGTCTTTTTCATCATCAGGGATAAAGAGAAATTTAAAACTCACTTTATCTCCTCAAAGACTTAATCAAACGCTGTTAATTAGCATTAATTTTCTTTTCTGACACAATTTTTGAACTAGTATTTTTTTAGGTCGTAATTCTCTTCTCAGTAAAATATTTCAATGAAATTCCATGGCATATTCAAACATGAAATCGAGAAAGAAGTACTCTTCGAGGTTAATGATCATAGGAGTACTGCTCACCTTTATAACTCCTTTTGTAGATGCTCAAACTGCCGATGCAGGTTCTGAAGACTCACACTTAACAATATTGAGACCTTCTTTTGCAAATCCTGTTATCTGTGCTGAAGGAGAAACAATTGAAATCTTTTTAAAATCGATAGCTGAAGTTACTCCAATAACTGTGAAATTATCATCCCCCTTCATAAGTTATACACTTTCTATCAGTGCTGGAAGCTTTCAGGATGGTATTCTGACCCATTCAATCCTGATTCCTGAACAGGTAATTCCTCAAATCTATGGATTATATCTCGAATACTCGGACGAGGTAATTTACGTACCAAATGCTGTAATGATACCTCCCCAAGAGACAGAGAACAACAGTTTTATTGATATGATTCATATCACAGATACACAAATTTATGGAGAGGACGAAAGAACGCAACAATTAGAGCATTTAATATCAGAGGTCAATCTATTACGTCCTGATCTCGTTTTATTTACTGGAGATCTGGTTGAGGGATTAACTACTGTTGATGGGGGCCCTGTGGGTGCAGATATTCAGTTCCCAATATTATACGAGGCCTTAAAGGAATTAAATGTTCCTGTCCTACTCTGTAATGGGAACCATGATTTTTACATAAATGACTATGGAAATGGAGTAGAACTGTGGGAGAATTATTTTCTTCCCATAGATTATATTAGTCAATTATATTACAAAAATGTACTTTTTGTTGGAGCCTCTACTTACGATTTAACTGGATTAACTGCCCCTCAGATAAATGACATTACTACAATCTTCAACCAAAATTCAGAAGGAATTAACATATTTTTCGCTCATTCAGACTATGCATCGCAGTTTGAAACGGTATATTCCCAAGGAAATGTCATGACAGCATTTTTAGGACACGAACATATAGGTTCTGTCTATACTGTTGGCACCACGCTTGAAATAATAACTGATAACTCCATTCCTTATCCTCTTCATACAAGCGCTCCTGGGCATTTCCGTATTTGTCGTATAAATGATACTGCTATAGAGTTTTATAACGAAGTTGAAAGTCTTAAGCTCTTTTCAACCTATAATCAATCAGCGGTCTCAGAGAATGAAACAAAAATATCAGGAAGAATTAGAAGTGATCACGCAAGCGAGAGATTTGACCAAATGTTTGAAGAAATTACCCTCCCTGGTTTATGGGAGCTTAATTCATTCGAGAATGTATCTGACTTAGCATTGTATCATAACAATTCACATACGAGGATAGACATTAAATTTCAGAATATAACTCATGGACTTCATACCTATACGATAAATCTCTCAAAAATTGTGGAGATTACTACTGACACTACTCCTTCCACACAGAGTTCTTCCCAGACTACAAGTAGTTTTGAATCAATGTCTACAACCGAAAGATCTACTAATATATTCTACTTGCCCCTTATAATCGGATTAATATATTTGAATCTGAAAAAAAGGAAGAGAGAAAGAGTTTAATCTTAATCTCTTTAGTTCCGCTTTGAACGTCTGTAGATAAAGAATATTGGGATCAGTAATAAGAACTCAAAAAGTAAATACCCAGATGATGCCGTTGTAGTTGTCGTGGTGGTTTCCGGCATTGTAGTAGTTGTAGTAGTAGGGAGTACGTCTGTAGTGGATGTAGGAAGTTCACCAATCTTTGAGATTGTCACACTTCGAGTTGAATTTGCAGCTACAGTCATAATAACATCAACTGTAGTTATTCCTCCTCTTGTAGTTTGAGATTCTATAACCCCTGTATCTGTATCATACACGCCTGAATTCATTTTGAAATGTATGTGAGCTTCAGGTAGATTATGGGCTAATGTATTATTTACCGAGGCACTAAGACTTGTGAGAGTCCCATCATTTGCATCAGAATAGGTCAATGAAACATTATTGATTGGATTGGAGGGAGCATAATGCATCGAACCATAGTTTGCTTCAACATAGGCTAGATCAGGAGGGTTTGAGATATCATAGAGATACTTTGTAATATTATTATTCTCTACCTCAATCAATCGGTATCCTGGAAAATCTCCTACTGCTTCAGTTGTACCAATGTGTGGAAGATCTCCCACCTCAGTATAAACGTTTGCATGATAATGTCCATGGAAAAAGGCATCCGCACCAATTGTTTGAAGTTTATTAACGATCGCATCACTTTCAGTCGCTGAAAGAATAGGTTCAGGATCAGGTTCCCCATATGTGACTAAGGGATGATGGAGCATAAGATACTTCATATCAGCCGAGTTTATTTCATCTAGAGAATCCATGACAAAATTATAGGCATCGATTCCATCCTCAACATCAAATTGACGATCTGAACTGTCACCTCTAACGAACGCATGAGTTCCATACCAAAAAATCCCTGCTGATGGGCCAATGATGTTATTCCACATTCCGCGACCGCTTCCCCATTCCCAGATTCCAAGAGAGGCAGTACCTTCCCAATCATCATGGTTCCCCATTATTGAAACAACAGGTGTATCATCCAAATAAAGATCACACCATTTTCTAAAGTTTAACAAGGCAATTTCATCAGTCCATTCCGTTAAATCACCTACAACTAAGATAAACTCAGGATTAACTATATTCACTTCCTGAAGAATTGAAGTAAAATTACCGATACCAGTCTCTAAACTTCTGTATTCATGTCCTGCAGATCCATCACGGTGAAACTGGGGGTCACCAAACACTGCAAACCTATAAGAGGATTTAAATTCCTCAACTATCTTCAATGAGTTCGGTTCCCAATCAAATTGTGTATTTCCATCAATTAGTGCTGAAATATTCATATCATAAAGTCCAATGGCCGAAGGGGCAGTAAATGAGATTTCCCATAATTCGGAGCTAAAAAGTGAATTTACTGTCGGTTCTTTTGGATTTCCCACACCACTCAATGTTACATGCCAATTCGATGCCGTGTCAGACGCATTGACTAGGACAACTACAGCTGAAGATTGGAGTAAAATTTGTGGTTCAGCAAAAGTTGGACTCAAAACAGTAACACGATCTTCTAAGAGTTGAGAATTGACTAACCAGTAATTATTATCATTTTTATCCTGGTTCCCAATACCATCTTCGAAATAACAGGCAAGATAATCAGGTCTATCATTTAGTACAATAGAAATAGACCAAATTCCTGAACTCTCGTCCTTAGTCATTGGGGATTTAGCAAAGCGATATGGAGCTAATACTTCAGTATCTTCTGGCCACATTTCAGGCGAAGGAGGAACAGCACCAAAGGGTTTATTTTTTAACAATTGGTTTCCTCTTAGATACATTCCCCACACGAGTGAAACATTTTCAGCACTTGGTGTGAGGACAGCATTGGTTGCTGAAGGATCGTAAGAAATGGTTACCTCTTCTCCAACATTGGGTATCAAAGGATTCCAACTCACTGGATCATCAGCGTTGATTTTTCCCGCTATACTTTGAATGTTTACCAATCCTGCCATTAAAAAAAGAGCTAAGGATAGAGAAAGGATTTTTATTAATTTAGTTTTGGAAATCGCTCTCATAAGAATATTACACCTATAATCAGTATAAGACATTAATCTTCCAATCGTACACTAAGCTGGATATAAAAATATTGTTGGCAAGTTAAATGTGCTTAAAAATGGTCAAATGACGTAAATTCGTGAAACGAATGAAAGTCCATAGGAAATAGATAAAATGTAACCTCTCCGTTTTTCATTATTATTTTCTTTGTCACTTCCTTATTTTTGACTAATAATAGGTTGAAATGTCACTTTTTAGCCAAGTTTTATACTAGAAAATTATATAATAACATCAAATATCCTGAATATCCCCAAAATTAAGTATCTTCTATCTATAATAATATGAAAATAACAGAAGTGAAGAATGAATGAAAAAGAATTCTACAAAATTATTACTAATAGCGTTAATTTTTCTTTTAACATCTATTACAGTTGGATTGAGTCCAATTGGAGCCTCTACCTCTGATACTGTAACAATTTCACCCGAAAATCCGAACGTGGGTGATATAATTACTATCCAATATGATACCAGCACTGGTACCCTTGATTCCTCTAGTGCTTCTATCTATCTTCAGTGGGCTTTTATTTTTAACGGAAATTTTGATGAAAATCAACAAGCATTAACACCAGTGCCACCTAGTAAACTATGGTACGTAGAAAACACCGCAGAAGGATATGCAGGACGTTTTCTATCATCTCCCATGACTAATATCTCAGCGACAGTTTGGGAGATATCCATTGAAGCTAAGGACGATCTCCCTGATCGTATTCAGTTCTTCTTTTCCGATACTGCAGATGGACTAGCAAATAGGGACAGAAATGATAACAATTATTGGTTCATTGATCCACAGTTCGCAGCTGACTATGTATACATTATCGATCCGAGCTTTGCGGAAACAAATTTCTACCTTCCAGGCGGATCAATTACTATCACTGCCCGTGGTAATGCCGCTTCTACAGATTGGGAAGTTCAATTAACTGATAGAACGGATGAACCGATCGATTTAGTGGTTACCACCTCGAGTCATGATGCTGGAACGGAATTGTGGACAATAATAGCCAACATCCCTGCTGTGATTGATGAAGGTCTTTATGACTTGAAAGTATCGACTTCAGTTGGTGGATTCTTGACAACAGACATTGAAGAAAATTCAATTCAAATAACAGCAGAGTACAAAAACGATTATACCATTGTCCTTCTTGGTGATCAAGAAATGAATGCCTATGCTGGAGTTAACTATGCAGTTGATGGGGGACTACATCAAGGCCATAATCTTTCTACATTTCTTACCGAAATGTCCGTTGTTAATGCAGATTTATTTGTAAATCTTGGATCAGCAACATTCTGGGGTGATGTTGAAACAATGCAACAATATCGGGAGTATGTAGGCCTTTTCTACAACCTACCGCATGTCTACGTCTCTTCTCATCGTGATAGGTTTATGGGATCAGAAGCAGATTGGGAATATCGAGGTGCAGGAATTGGTGCTCTAGATAAAATTGTAGGTATTAGACATAAAGAATGGACATACGGAGATCATTATTATGTGAGTATATTCACAGGTGATCATCGGATGGACGATTCAGAGATTGCATGGTTTGATGCGGCAATGAGTGCTTCTACGGGTGACGCGAAATTCGGTATGATTCATGATCCGATTGGTTATGAAACAGACTATAATCCAGGAGAAATAAATGCTATTGATGTCGATGGACGCACACAATTAGCTCCAATATGCAAAAGTAATGGATTAGACTACTGGATTCATACTTCTGCAGGTATAGATGGATCTCAAGCAGTGACCGAAACTGGTGCATTCCATATTGGAATGGCAGGAGCGATCAGTGGCTATCGAATTCTACAAATTTCTGGAGATGTTATAGCAGGATGGGGGTATAATGATAGTACGGATGGTCTATATCCGTTCTACAAAGTTAATGCCAACCATACAGGGCTAAATGATGGTACCGAAACAACTGCCGTGGCAGTAATAACTAATAACCTATTAGAGGATCTTCCAGCTGCACGAACTGTTTTTAAAATGGCTCCTGGAGTCTATGAAACAGATAAAGGGTCAATATTCTCTCAATACACTAAAGATGGAATGACGTATGTTGAAGTCAATGTGCTAGTGACTTCTGGTGCAAATGAGACACTAACCGTAACTAAAGTTGCAGATCTTCCCACATCCACCACTGATGTCCCAACATCTGTTCCTACTACAACAGATACTTCCATACCAACGACTACAACAACTTCTGATGATTCTACACCAATAGAACTCTATATGTTCGCATTGGGATTAATTGTGGTCACAGCAGTAAACAGAAAGAAGAATCGCAAATAGGGAGTCGAAAAATACTCCTTTTTCCTTTTTTTTTTATTTTATCCTTGAGAAAAGATTGAATTTGCTATTTTTTTGTTAGTAATCATCAAAACTACTATTTTCACAATTAATTCTCTAATAATCCATGTTGAATTTTATATTTATCAAAAGATATTGTATCAACTGTTAGAAAGTATAACATTAGCTACATTGTAAAGTGTCTAACCGACAAAAATCAATATCCAAAAAGATAAATAAACTTCAGATGAGCACTAATTACTGGTTTTCAGGTAACTGAAAACTCTGGAAATAGTTTATCTCTAATGATAAGAAACTTTCAGATACTTGTTATTAGAAACAACCCCGAAATATGATTTATTTTGGATGTGAAAAAATTTTTGAAAACTACACGAAAAATGAGTATAATACTACTTGCCATGGCATTAACTCTCGGTGTAATTGCTAGTCAACCCGCATCAGTATCCGCTACCTCCATTATGAGCACAAGGATGCCAAGAATTGTGGTCTTTAATGGAAACGGTGCCTACCACACTGATGTATCTGGCTTTGTCACCAATGCTTCTACATGGGGATATGAAGTTTTTACAACTAATGTCCTTGATGCAGGTGTTTTGAGTGCAGCCAGCATGCTTATTCTTAACGGAAATGATTTCCTCACACAAGGGGAAATGGATCTTGTTGAAGCATGGTGGGAATCAGGTAATTATACTGTCTGGTTTGCTGGAGAAAGCGATTATGGCGGTCTCTGGAGCCCTGCTAGTATGAACCTTCTGGCGCTACAGCTCGGTTTGAATGTCATTATTCAAGACGACGCATTGAACGATCCCATCTGGAACGA
>JAEOTC010000206.1 GCA_016840035.1 Candidatus Hodarchaeota archaeon
CTCGAGTATGAATGGGGATGTCTTAGTTAGATCAAGAATTTTCTCAACTATCCATTTTTCTAATTTCTCCCCAAGAAGGATGTATAACTGTTTACGTTTCTGAAATACCAATGGGAGATAAAGATTACCCCAAAGTGAGGAGGGAAGAATATCACATAGATACGCTAGTTCTTTACTATTGACTTCTGAAATGTGTTTATTTCTAAGAACGATTGTGGGGTCTTCAAGAAGATTCTGCAAAGAGACTTTTTTACGAGGAAGGGAGTCATAGATTTTTGTCTGTTCAGCTTTCCATAGACCATTTAGTAATCTTTTTGACATTTAAGAAAAAACTTCCCGAAAAATACTCTCCTTATTGAGTTATTCACTTAATATTTGTCAATCGAAGATATAAAGATTACTGGAGAAAATTCAATTATCTTCTTCTTCTAAATTTTATATCTGAAGTCTCTTCAGCGCTTTTATCTGGAGATTCAGTTCCACGTGACTCGGCAAGTTCTCGCAACTCTTTAAGCTTCGTTTTACTATGCTTGATAGATTCTTCTCTCCTTGAAGCACTTGTTACATCACTACTAAGTGCTCGGCCCCTTCTACGAGAAGTTACAACAGCCCAAGTAAGGATACTACCAGCAATTATTACCCCTCCACTTCCGAATAGAACTAGATTACCTAAATCACCAAGAGGATCGTTTTCCTCGGTGGTTGTCGTAGTAGTTGTTGTCTCTTCAGTACTAGTAGGATCATCCACGACTGCATCGTATTGTATTCTTAGCAATGTCACTTCAAAATAGTAGGCAGTTCCTTGTTCTATTGCCGTAAATTGTTTAGATTCATCTATAGCTAAACCAATAATCCCTGCTTTAAATTCAGAAAAATATCCTGCACTTGCATCAGGAAATAGGGCTTTTATATCTGCAGGAACATTGGATCCCTGTGCGAGGTAGATATAATCAATTTCATTATCCTCAGCTACTCCTGTATAGTCAGGGTTAGTAAAACGAAAATAATGAACATCAACAACATCTCCCCAGTCTGCGGTTACAACTGCTTGAGAAATTGTGGTTGAATATAACCAAAATGTTAGTAGAAGAACGAAAATGATAGTTTTAGAAATCTTAACCCGTCTAAATGAAGAATAAAGCATATCTATTGCATTTAATAAAAAATCTATATCTTTTATGTAGGTATTGCAAATTCATCAATTGCTACTCCCTTGTGAGTATAAAACTAATTAGACACAAATGAATTTCCTGTACTTCCCAGAGAAGCTCTTTTAAGAAAAGGTTGAGGAAAATAAATAATTAATTCCTTAATAATTGAGATCTAAATATTATTGAACGAGAATTTTTTAGTATTGAACGAGGTTCAGAGATGCAAGATCAATCGTCAAAATATGTAATTAGAACAGAAGCCGATCAAACTATCTGTGAGTGCACCAGTGATATTTCTCCTGAGTGGATTGTTGTTGGATTTCCTGGTCATGGCTTAGTTGGCAATATTGCAGCTAAACATCTCATTAGCGAGTTAAAATTAGAGTGGATTGGATCGATACGTTCACCATTGATACCTCCAGTCTCTGTGTTTATAGATGGAGTCCTTGCTTACCCCTATCGTATCTATGGATGTAAAGATAAGAAGATTGGTGTCCTAATCGGTGAATCTCCCTGTCCTCCACAGGCGTACTATTATCTAGCTCAAGCCATGATGCAATGGGCTCGAAAGAACGGTACAAAGCAAGTAATCTGTCTAGATGGTTTCACCGCCGATCCGAGAGAAAACAAATCCGATCAAGTATATCTCGTGTGTGAACCACAAGTTTACCAAGAGAATGAAGAACTTAAAGACCATAACTTCCCTAAACCCCACACTGGTTTTATTTCTGGGTTATCTGGAGCAATTATGAACGAGGCACTATTAAGTCCAATCGAAGGTATTTCTCTATTGACTCCTATCTCTACACCCTATCCTGATCCTGGAGGAGCTGCACGGTTGATTGAGGCACTAAGTAAGGTAAAAAAGCTCGATGTAGATGTCACAAAACTTTTAGATGATGCAGAGAAAATCCAAAAATCTTTAATGGAACTGGCAGATAAAAACCGTCAAATTTCTCAGCAAGAAGCCTTGGGCCCAAGCAAGGGACTTTACGTATAGCTGATATGCATATCAGGTATTACGGGCCCATTTAACTATAATATCCCACTTATTAATATGCGGATGAAGTGATTTCAGTAATTTGGACTTCAAGCTTGTTTTTTTCTTAGAATTGATGTATTGAAGCTCTGAATAGGGAAGTGTTAAGATCCAAAAATTATCCTTGGAAGCTACTTTTTCCTTTTTCATGATTTTTAAGAAAGATTCAGAATCAATGATAAAACGGTTTTTTTCTAGAGTATCATCATCTTTGGCTGGTATTCTAAAGGTTAGGATGAGAAAACTCTTGTTGTTCATAAAAAATGAGATTTCTAACTTCCAAGTGACATTCTGATCCTCTTTTCTACCTGTACACACCTTAATATCTGCATACCTTACATGCTTATCAGTATCGGTCCGGATAATCATATCCACTTTTCCTGTACTAGCGTAAGGACTGAAAGACTCTACACCTAATTCAAAAAGCTTAATCTGGGTATCTAGTTCATCTAAGCCTCCTGTTTCAAAATAAGCGTCAGTACCCATGAGATAGATTGCTCCCAAGCAGTTTCTTCTTAGATTGCTCCTATTGAATTTCTAAGATTTTCAATTTGATTCAATGCTTTTAAATTCGCATTGACAGAAATAATCAATCGAAGTAAAAATAAAAATCTTTTGAAATTAATTTCCTTTGAGGTTTTTTCGCACTTCTAAATAATCAAAGGAGAAATCTCGTTTTGAAAAGTTAATCGAACATAAAATAATTCAAGTAATATTGTGGGAAACAGCTTAGCTGGGAGACATCTTTATCCTTTGCTGACACATAGGACATTGGTTAAAGACTTTTAACCATTCAAGCAAGTGTGTTCGATGAAAGACATTTCTGCATTCGGGACAGGTTACTTTTTGTTCATGAGAGGTTACAGATTGGCGACAGATTACACAAAAATCTTGAGTTTCTAGGTTACTCCCCCAAGAATACCTTTCTTGATTCAGTGAGACTTGCATATCCCCAATGAGAATGACTTCTTCTCCCATCTCACCACGTTTCAACGTTCCATGTAATTCTCCACTATCAAGTGCATGTTTTAACACTTGTAGGATTAATGATGAATCAACCATCAACTCAGGATGGTCTTTTTGTACCCGATAAAACAAATAATCAATTTCAATTTCGTTTCGGGGACGGGTTATTCGGTGATTGAGACTATTAAACAAGTGATTCCTTGTTTTAGCTAGTAAGACTAGATTTTGATGTTTTTTGTCAATTTCAAGGAGTGCATCCTCTGCTGAGTCTATTACAATTTGTAATAATTGTTGTACTTCTGATGACTGAAAAGGATGACGAGATAAATTTCTTTCATAGGTGGATTGGTTTAAAAAGTTGGAAACAGAATTAGTATACTCTGTTATTTGTTTTAATACTTTTTCTACGTTTGTAAGTAATTGTAGGGGTTCAATCATATCTACTGACACTAATAATTGCTGTATATCCAATCTCCTATCATTGAGTTCACCACGGTAGCGAGAGACCTCTGTGAAAAATGGTTGGCGTAGAGATTGATTTATTAAATGGCCAAAAGCAAAGCTGAAAATGATAATTCCTAATATAACTATTTGATCAGTAAAAGTACTCATACCCGAATCAATGATGCTATAAAGGAAAATAAGACCAAAAACTGAGCTCAATACAAGAATAATGTTTCCTGTCTTCTTTTCTCGTGATAAACGGGAAAGTTTGCTCAGATTTGTTGTCATACAGCCACCGAGAGAATTGAGAGAATAGAGTTCAAGCTTCTATTGACTTATGGCATTTAGTCAATAAAAATTAGACTAGTTAATAATTCCGCAATTATTTTTGATTTATATCTTAATCGTTCATAAAAGATGCTACATGATCAGAAAGAATCAGAGAATTCTTTACATGTTGTTTAATGACTGAATTTGACAGAATTACAGAATTTTCGACTTTTACTCCTGCCTCGATTGAACAAAAATCTCCAATAACTGAATTTCGAACTTTACCAGGTGTGGGGATTTCTACTTCCGTCCCGATAAGATTTCCATTTACATCTCTTGATTCAATGTTTTTCAAGAATGCCAAATTAATTTTCCATAAATCATGAGCCGTGCTAATATGATAGATACGAGAAGTAATAGTTCCTCCGACCCTTTTATTTTGAGAAATTGCTTTCTTAATTGCTGATGGTAATTCGTACTCATCTCTGTGTGTTCTTTTTGTTTCTCTGATCACTTCAAAAATATCTCGGCCAAATAGGTAAAGTGCTGCCGAATTTAGATTGCTAAGTATGTCATCTCTTGTCTGAGGTTTCTCAAGAATATCCCAGACCCTTCCATAATGGAAATCAACAGTCGAACTTTTCTGCATCTGCTCGAACTCCATCTCCTCTAAAGCTAGTGTGATATGATTCTTTTCAGTGAGATGAGTTTTTGCTAAATTTTCTAATGTCTCTCTTGTAAAAAGTGAATCACCTGCAAGAACAATAAAATTAGTAGATGTAACATATTTTTCTACTTGTAATACAGCATGTCCCGTCCCTAGCGGAGCTTTTTGTATGATGTACTCAAAATCCAAGTCTGGATAGGCCGTTCTCAGTATTTCTTGGATTTTCTGTTCTTGAGGTTTAATGATAACAGAGATATGACCGATTCCAGCTAGTAATAGTTGTTCGATAGAATGAAGAATAATAGGAATATTAATAATTGGAAGTAGGGGTTTGCTCAGTTTTTGAGAGAAAGGATATAAGCGAGAACCTCGTCCTGCAGCTAAAATATATGCTGAAATGTTTTTGATATCTATTCCTTCTAAGTTACTCATAATCAAAAAGATTTAAGGGATGTATTTTAATATCCAATTATATCCAATATTTAATCAAATATGAAATCTCCATTATACTTAGGAGCTCTGTTTTCGCATGGTTCGTCTTAAAGCTGTCTATTTTATTACGGATGAAGGATTCAACATATATAATCAGTCCTTTGAATCTACAGACCAAGATCAAGATATGGTTAGTAGTTTAATACTAGCTCTTCAAACTTTTGGGAAGGAAGTCATGTCTGAAAATGTTTTACAGACAGTAGGGTTCAGAGGTATTCAAGATGAGAACGATGAGGGTAAAGATATTGAAGGAACGCGAATGATACTTGAACAGGGAGATAAAGTATTCGCGGTGTGTTTTGGTGTCTTAGACAAAGATAATGAAGAACGAGACGAATACAAACTGCGGGGTCAACTTCGAGAAATTATCAAAGAGGTAGAGAAAAAATATACTGAAGAATTAAAAGATCCAATCTTTCGTAAAAACGCTTTTACAGGATTAGAAACCCTGATTAATACACGTTTCTTCCGAGATAAGATGTCTCGTATATACCGACAGCGATATGCAAGTTTAAATGAATACTTAAAGTATCCAAGATCTCTCCTGTTTGAGCTTACGGCAAGGGGAATTAAAACGTACTCTTTTTACCGTGATTACCCCGAAGTTAAGCAAAAGATGAAAATCATCGCTGTTGAAGAATTCGACGAGCTAGTGGAAGACATAGAGGATAGAGGCAGTATGATATCATTCCAAGATTGTATAGAACGATTTGGGATGAATCGAAGTGGAGAAATCTTTGAATTGTTAAAATTATTAACTCGAAAGGGAGTTTTTGAAGCGTATAACTTCGAAAGAGTGAGTGTAGCAGCTTAGAACTAATTAATCCTTTGATTTTTTCATCGCATGGACGACAAGAGCTGTGGTTTTCTTACTCTCCTTTTCCATTGCTTTTATTGCGGTGATTAACTTCGTATCAACAGCTTGGTTGATTTCGTTCTTTATAACTTCAGGTAAACTAGCAACTGACTGGTTTAATCCGTTTACTGTCAGAGTAAGTTTTTGAATGTTTCCATCTTGCACTATTAATCGCTCTGTAACAGAAGTTTTGAGTTCATTAACAGAATTTTCAAGATTGATATTAATATGATCACGTAATGAGGCTAACTCTACCTGTATTATGGCACTAACTCGATCACGAAGATCTGCAACTGTCGCCAACTGGTCAGTTTGGTTTTCAATTAATGAGTTAAGGTGACTTTCCATTGTTTTCAAGTCATCAGAGATTGACACAAAACTATTGATACTTACTTCATACTGATTACTTGTTTTCTCTGTAGAACCACGAACGGTTGTAATTATATTTTCGGCTAGATTCTTTAAGCGACCTACAACATCATCCACGTATCCTGCTTTAATTTTATTTAGGTCGTCTTCAATTTTTACTTGTGTAGTTTTGAATGTACTCTCTATCTCATTTAATGTTGATTCTAATGTAGCAAGAACAGGTGGAAGTTGCGCGATTGAGGCAAGAAGTTCAGGATTGAGACCCTCGTATGATTCCTGCACATGACGTATTATGGTTCGGGCGCTTTCCTGGAATTTAGCATCAATAGTTATAGCAACATCAGAAAAATTGCGTATAGAGCTTTCAAGCTCTTGACGGATTTGTGAAATGTCTTGACTTTGTTGAAGCATTTGATAAATTTTTACGTTTATGTCTAAAATTTGTTTTAGGCTCTCTTCGATTCCCAAATTCTCACTTCGCTCTTCAATTCCTACGACTTAATTTGACAGGATTTGATTATTTAACTAAAGGTGGTTCTACAAGAAGCTTTCTATTTTTCTTTCTAAGAGTGAAAATATATAAATTAATACTAATTGGAGATATTCAGAAAGAATTAGCTAGATCCTATTGAACGTCACTTAAGCCTTCTTAGTAGTACAATAAACCTATCATTCTTCAAAATAGTATCATTAAGTCGATGAATTAATGCTATGGTTTCCGAATAGACAAATTGTCTGAAATCATTCCCTCTAGCAAGTTGAAATTCTTTGTGGATGTCTTTTACAACAGAAAAAGAAACATTAGGTATCCGTGATTCTAAATCTCCGGGTCCAAGATTATACTGTTGTAGTACTGATGTACTTACTCGTATGGAATCTTGGAGGGTTCGTTTACCATTAAGATAATCGGAAGTATTTGTAATATACTTTTTAACGATCTCTTGAATACTTGTTTCTTCCAGAGTGCTTAACTCAATTTTATTTTGCAATGGAAACATTTTTTTCAGATTCTGCAATAATCGTGCAGCAGGAGCCTCTCGCAATAATTTGAAAATTAAATCTTTTATCTTAATTGCGGGAAATTGAATGATTTCATGAGAATTTGGATTGGGGAATTCCTGGGTTAAGGAATATCTTTGAATTTCTTTACATCCTTGAAGATAGAATGTAGGGAAGGCTAAATTTGATAAGTTTGCATATGAATTTATCAGTGCCTCAATAGATTCAATTATTCCCCATTTATCAATCAGACTCTCATACCGATTGAATCCCTTAATTATTTCGTTTCCACTCTCCGATAAAGTTACTTTTTCATGGATTTGACTTACTTTTTCTTCAGATTCGGAGTCTCCAATGATTTCCGAAAGCTTCGCATCCAAGTTTTTAACAAGATCCATAAAAACAGGTTTCGACTTTTTTAGAGTTAACAAGTTTGGCAA
>JAEOTC010000207.1 GCA_016840035.1 Candidatus Hodarchaeota archaeon
CTAATAACTCGTTTAAAGGGAGATAGGAGTATTTAATGACCATTAACGAAGATTCAATTAATGCCAATGTCTTATCAAGACCCTGTTTTGATAGAGAGGGTCTAAATCCTAATTTTGTTTGGAAAGTCTTCCTGAGTAATTTTAACGCAAACTCCGCAATCATAATGGGTGGAAGTTTATCTGTAGTAATACTCATGAAGCTTACCCCAGTACAATACAAGGAATTTTATCTGACATATTAGGTGACATCAACAATTCCTGAAACCGTTACACCAAAAATTGCTTCATTTTCTGGTAATAAAGGACTATCCACAATACGAGCGATCCTTCTTTCACCTTTTGATTTACGTAAGTAGACACGTGTCTGAGCTGCGTGGGCTACGATGTGACCACCAACTGCGGTGGTTGGATCACCAAAAAACTGGTCTGGTTTAGCTTGTACCTGATTTGTGAAGATTACTGCAATATTCCAAACTTCAGCTGCATGAAGAATTGCATGAATATGCTGGTTCAGTTTCTGTTGACGCGTAGCTAAAGTACCTCTCCCGACATATTCAGCACGAAAGTGTGAAATTAATGAATCCACAACTAGAAGCTTTACGTTCTGAGAAGGAAGATACTGCTTAACCATTTTCTCAACTAATACCATTTGATGGTCTGAATTATGTGCACGGCCGTGGAGTATGTTTTCTAAGACTAAATCCATATCTAAATCATCTTTCCAGCGTTCAGCCATGTCTATAATACGTTCCGGTCTAAAAGTCCCTTCTGTATCCACATACACAGCTTTTGGATATTCATCTCCCTTTCGCAATCCACCTTTCTCTACGGGTAATTGTGTGGTTACACATAATTGATGGGCAATCTGAGTTTTTCCTGTTCTAAACTCTCCATATAGCTCAGTAGCGGCACCCGTTTCAATACCACCTCCGAAAAGCTCGTCTAATCTTTGACTGCCGGTTGTAATCTTTGCTAAATCTTTTCTTCGCTCTAAAACGACTTTAGCTGTCTCAAAATCAATGTCTAATGCCTCGCGAGCAGCTTCAATGATTTTTAGAACAGTTTTTTCCCCAAGACCTGCTAAAGATGATAGTTCTCCTATGGAAACTGTTGCTATTGATTCCAACGATGAATAGCCAGCCTCTACCAACTTTGCTGCAGTTGAAGGCCCTATACCAGGCAAATCTGTGATAGATGTAGCTTTCTCTTCTGCCTTGGTGGTATTAGAATCACTAGATGATTCTGATTCTGTTTCTTTTTTCTTTGGGGACATATCTTACCCTTACCTGTTATCAACTCAATCTACTAGATGTTTAAAGATCAAACTAATGTTTGAATAATTGTTTTCCGTATATTATTAACGTTTTTTTCCAGTTCAAGTTTATTGCCCAGAAATTATTACTTCCTCGTTCCATCTAAGGATACTTTGGAACTATCATGATTCGGTCTTATTTGTTATAGCCAAAAAAAACTTGTTATCCATTGAAATAGTGGGAGTATTATTCTTAATTATTATTTAGTAACTGAAGTTATTTGTCGAGAATTTAGTTCTTTATTTTACTAAACGAACAAATTGCTAGTCATTCTTTAAATCCAAATACCAAACAATACAAAAATCCTTAAATCACTAGAGTACCCACCAAATTTTATAGAAGAAGTAGTTCCTTTTAACACTAAACATCATCTTAAAACTCAGTAAAGTGACCTAACTTGTTGGAGACATTGATATATTCCTATAGAAGGAAAAATCAACAAAGGTGGAATAGAAGAAGGAGAGGTGTTTCTCCTGTTCTTGCAACAGTCATTATTTTTGGCTTAATTATAACTGGAGTGATGGTAACCTTTATACAAGTAGTTCCCTTCATTGAACATGCGCAAAGCGAGCAAACAATAAGTTCAGTAAAAAATAGCTTTATTGATCTCGATGATACAATTGAATCTCTAATCAGTGAAAGTGGTAATCCTGGAGGATTTAGAACAATCTTATTTACTAAACCAGCGGGAACTCTTGAGTTTAATCCACTGGCGTATTATATTACTTTATATCTAGAGGATCAGGATGGAGAGCTAGTTCATAGTGTAGTCGACGAACTAGAAATGGGGATGCTTGATTGGATCTACAGTAGTCCAAGTACAATCATACCACGGGGAACAATGAAATATCTAACTGGTCCAGATCCGTACAAAACACGAGATCAGGCATTTATTACAGGTATGTTCTCAACTTCCGAGAACCAAGATTTGACAAACCTAACTTTAAGTCATCAATCAGACCGAAAGCATCATATCATGCTCGATTATCGGATTTCAGTATATCTAACCGTAACTACTCAGCCCAATCCCGAAATACGGTTTCAAATATTCCTTATATCTCTAACAGCTGACTTTAGTTCAATTCATAATCAATACAAGCAAATAACTGTCCATGTGAGTAATAATATATCTATCCCAACAACTCTAGCAATAGAATCGACCGTTTCCAAACTAGATCTTGTTATTGAAAAATCATTCACATCTACACCACCCTCCACTCTATTATGGAGTACTAGTTCAGTGAGTGGACTGAACGATCTTGATGCATTCGACATTGTAGTGCAATTGCTTAAATATGATATTAACCTTAAAACATAATAAAAATGAGTCCCTTAGGTAACTTAATATGGCTTCCCAATATATCACATTCATGATAATATTCACTCTTGGTTTAAGTTTAGTAATTATTACAAATAACATGTTTTCAACCTTGAGTGACCAATTTCGTGAAAATATTGCCCAGGTAGAATTAAATTCAATTCTGGAACAAATTCAGTTACAGATTCAACAGAGTATGCTGATTCACCCTGAAAAAGATCAAGCTATCTATAAGAGTTTAGAGTTTCCTCCTGCGCTTGGTCAAGGATTCCGATATACCCTAAATATAGCAAACTCATCAGACGGGAAGACGATAATTCTTAATGGGAGCACATTCAATGCTGAAGTAAACCAACAATTAGTATTCTCATTGGGATCAGCGTATGTTGCGTCTGCTTCTGGGCATTTTACAAGCACAAACCCAATATTATCTCTCGACTTGACGAAAAATGGAAATTCAATCATTATTCGGATGTCGTAATAGTTTACAATTATAATTAAAGATAAAATTAGAATAAAGATCGAAAGAAAATAAAAAAGGAGAAATAAAACGATATTTACATCAGGATATAATTAATCCAAAGGAGTAAGAACAAGATGGCTGATTCAAGCAGTTTAATTCGTGAAACTTATCCATTAATCCCACCTTTTAGTTATGCATTGGTTGCTACTGATCCTGACACTAAACAAACCAAATATACAGTAGTAGAAATACCTCTGAGCACGAAAGAAAAAGAAATTCTTGACATGATAAAAAATGTACTAGAAGAGGAGTTAGATGTTGATTTTAACGTCTTGAAATCTCCGGAGGTAGCTCGAGATTATCTACGTCAGAAAGTTATTGGTATAGCAAAGAACTACGGTCTAAAACTAGATGAAAAGACTTTTGATAAAATAAATTACCATATTACACGTGATTTTGTTGGATTTGGACAAATCGATGCGATATTACGAGACCATGCTGTTGAAGATATTAGTTGCGACGGTGTTGGTATTCCGATATATATTTGGCATAGAAAATTTGAAAGCATCCAAACAAACATAAAATTTGACGAAGAAAATGATCTAGATGCCTTTATTATTAAATTAGCTCAACGTGCAGGTAGACACATAAGCGTAGCACGGCCCTTACTTGATGCAGCTTTACCTGATGGCAGTCGACTTCAACTTACATATGGTCGGGAAGTAACCCAGAGAGGTAGTACTTTCACTATAAGAAAATTCCGTTCTGATCCTTTAACAATAACAGATATGATAACTTACAATACCTTAGATGAAGACTTGGCAGCTTTCTTATGGTATGCATTAGAAAATCGTAACTCGATAGTTATTGCAGGTGGAACAGCTGCAGGAAAAACATCTTTGCTAAATAGTTTAGCAATGTTTATTAGACCTGGTATGAAGATTGTATCCATAGAAGATACTGCTGAATTGCATTTACCACATGAAAATTGGATTCCTTCAGTCGCAAGGGAAGGTTATGGAGGACGGGAAGCGGATGGTTCAAGACGAGGAGAAGTCTCAATGTACGACTTATTAAGGGCCGCTTTACGACAAAGGCCTGATTACTTATTCGTAGGAGAAGTCCGTGGTTCTGAAGCATATAACCTCTTCCAAGCAATGGCAACAGGACACACTGGAATGGGTACCATTCACGGTGACAGTGTAACAGGAACAATACGAAGATTGGAAAATGAACCAATGAATATCCCTCGAACGCTTATACAAACACTAAATCTCTTAGTAGTCCTTCGTAAAGTCCGGAGAGGAGATAAACAGGTTCGAAGAGTGATTGAATGTACAGAAATCGTTGGTATCGATCCAGTTACAACTGAAATCATCACCAACAAAGTATTTGGGTGGAATGCTCGTGAAGATGCTTATATTAACTACGGGAGATCCTATGCTTTAGAGGGTATACAAGAATCACAAGGATTAACTGAATCGCAAGTTTATGATGAAATGGAGAGGAGGAAGACAATTATGAGATGGATGGTAAAAAAGAAATTTGCTCATTTCTCACAAGTGTCTGAGGTAATCAACAGCTATTATCAAAATTCATTAGAAACTGTAGATCGTGCAAAAAGAGAACTTAAATCTATATAGAGAATAAAATAAGGAGTACCATATTGTGAGCAAAGTAATTAGAAGAGTGGGATATCTTAGATTTGGTAGATTTATTGAACCTTGGATTGAAAAAGGCCGCTTTGAAAGACTTAATACTTCCTTAAAAAAAGCAGGAATGGATATCTCTGTTAGAGCTTATTTGGGAAGTGCCATTGTTAGCTCGATACTGGTTGGAATTCTTAGTTTTTTTATAACATTCGTATTATCATTCTTCTTTCTTCAAACAATCAATTCAACAATTGCAACAAACTCCTTAGTAATAAATTCCCTTCTCATAGGTTTGATAAGCGCCATAACCTGCACAATAATAACATATGTACCCTTCCTATATTGGCCACAAATGAAAGCTGCTGATCGTAAAATTTTAATGGAATCTGGATTAACGTCAACAGCCTCATACCTTTCAGCGATGTCTAGTTCTGGAGTTCCTCCTGACCGATTATTCTATTCCTTAGCAGGTGAGGAATCTGTTGCACCTGAAATCTCAAAGGAAAGCAAAAGAATTACAAGAGATATTGAAATTTTCGGGTATGATATTTTGAAAGCTTTACGGACTGCTAGTGAACGTTCCCCCTCGGAAAGATTTTCAAAATTTTTGGATGGTATGTCTGCTACAATAACAAGTGGTGGGGATTTAACATTCTATTTAACAGCAGAAACTAAAGCTCTTATGAAGCTTAAAGAAGAAGAAACTAAAGAATTTATTGAGCAATTAGGAGTGTTAGCTGAAATATTTATGATCATTGGAGTTGTTGCACCACTTTTCTTTGTCGTTATTCTAGCTATTCTTGCTGTTATAAGTCCAGAAACTTCAATTGGAAGTGTGTTCATGCTTACACTCACCTACTTTATAATGCCAATTTTATTGACGATTATGATACTGTTAATTAGTACAGTTTCACGTGAAATATGAACTGGAGGACCAAAAAATGGGAAAACTAACTGCTAGTAAAGAAAAGAACTATTGGATAATTTCAGTTTGTCTCTTTATCCTTTTTTTGATAATTGCATCAATATTCTACATTCCTGTCATTACTCATGTCTTAGATGTAACAACTCCTACCGAGTTGGAAGAAGGGGTTGAAGCTCCTCCCCGTGATCCATTTCTATATTCTGTCCGTGAAATTTACCAGGATCCCATCACAGGCTTTTTTGATATTATAGATGTTACAATATTCGCATGTCTTGCGTTATTACTTATACCAGCATTAGCATATAACTCTGATCAGGAATGGAGAGATGATATTGATGACCATATTCCATCCTTACTAAGAGAGATATCCGATGCTCAAAAAACAGGTCTTCCTTTACCTAGAGCCATCATGGAGGCATCAAAGCATCAATATGGAGCACTAACACCTGAACTAAAGAAAATGGCTTCAAAAATCAGCTGGGGTATTCCTTTTAGTGATACTTTACGTAGTCTTACAGTTACAGCAGACACACCTTTGATGAAACGAACATCATTATTAATTCTAGAAGCAGAACGATCAGGTGGTGCAATCGAGGAGGTTTTTGAATCCGCCCATAAACATGTTTCTGAAGTGCTAGGTTTAAAACGTGAACGTCTTGGTGCAATGAGACCTTATACATGGATTATCTATGCATCTTTCATCGTATTTGCTATTGTAATGATTATTCTTCTGTACTCCTTCTTTCAAACATTAGCGATTCAAATGGTAGATGCGGTACGTAGCCAAGAAGATCCTACAACAGCATTACCATTTAATGTGGCCGGACTACAACTAATATTTTTTCACCTAATGGTAATTGAAGCAATTTTCGCTGGATTAATTGCTGGAAAGATGGGAGATGGAAATGCAAAAATTGGATTAAGACATTCTTGCATCTTACTAGCAATATGTTACGCTTTCTTTAAAATCACAATTCTTCTATGAAGTATATTGAGGTAATAGTTTTGGGTAAAGAAGAAAAAATGTTAATTGAGGTGTTGGAAAAAATTTCCGCTCTCGAGGATAAATTAACAAATATGGAATTTCTATTTGTACAATCTATGGGAACTGGTGGGGCCCCAAAAACCACTGCTCCTGTTGGGGGTCCTCCTGCAGCTGTTACTGGCCCAGTTCAAGTGGATCTTGCTCCTTTGGAAAAGAAAATTGTGGAGGTTGAAGGGGCCATTGCTAAAATCAACAATAATTTTGGACCACTTAATGAATTAGTTTCAACTTTAAGCAGTGAGAAATCTCAGAAAGCTGATGAGCTAATCACCCAAGCAACTACTCTGTTAGAAAAAGGGTTACAATTGACAGAACTTGAGACCACGATGTTGGAGTTAAAAGATAGGCTGGATGAAATCACTATTCAACTTGAAGTAGCTAATGCAGGTACACCAAAAAGTGAAGAACTAATTTAGGTGATATTAACTAATAAGCGATTGTTCATTTTGAGCGGTAAAAATGCTGAACGTAAACTTGAATAGACGAAGAAGAGGTCAAATCCGAGCTATTGATTTCATAGTATCCCTGATGCTATTTCTTCTAATGTTATCCCAATTAATCTTAGTTGTGATTAATGTACAAACTGGTTTAAATTCTCAGATGCGGGATAATTTGACATATTCAGAGCTGGATACGTTTGGTAGAACTCTCTTACAAGAAGAAGGGGAAACAGAATGGGGGTATAGAAGATTACTCCCTAATTCTTTTGGTCTTGCAGATTCTAATACTGACACTTCTATAAACCTTGATGCAGCTAAGATCTCACGGATAATCACGGGTACTACATTCCCTCCATCTCATATCTCGGGATTTGAACTTTTTAATTATCCAACTATCAAAACCCTAATGGGTTTAGATTCAAAAGAAGATTTTCAGCTTTCTCTCTTTCCATATCTGAATCTCACATTAATGATCACTGAAACCTCCTTTACAACATTTGATTTCTCTGTGCAAGTAACGGACACTGATGGGTTCTATTTTCTTGAACAATGTCAAATTACTTATTTTACTTTAGATCTTACAACCGGAAATGTTCGTATTGAAGGAACGGAAACCACAAATGAGATTGGGCAGGCTTCGATTGAATATACGGATCCTAATCTTAATGATCTTGGAAAACACATTAATATCGCTATAGCAAAAAAAGGTCCTTTTTGGGGAATAAACTGGGCTCATCCACCTGGAAATTATGAAGATGTTCTAATTGGTCAAGAATCAAATGCTACTGTATGGATTGGAGGTCTGAACTCTTCATCTATTCTCATTTCGGATATTCACGCACTAGAAAATGCTCCAGAGACCCATTTTCTTTCTTATATCTATGAAAACACTCAAGGAAGCTTCACAAACGAGTCTATAGAATTACCATCTTTGTACGAGGGAAATACTACGATTAATATCCCAAATAATGGGTTATTTTTCTGTTTCAGTATAGTCAAAATGAATGATGTCTACAAAGTCGGAATAGGCACATACCCAGCAATCTTAGATTCTGAACCTACTTTTGGTAATTTTTATCAGGTTTTTGGTAAAATTTCCGAGGGAACAAGAGAATTTGTGAAGACATCCAAGACCTATCCCGTTTATATTCGGGGAACGGTGATGAAATGTAGAATTATTCTGTGGAGGAGTCGATGATGGTAAATCATTTATTTAGAAAAGCACGTCGAGGCCAATTACAGATTGCGGAAACACTCGTTTCAGTTTCACTAATGCTTATTCTCGCTTTGCTATTAATTAATGCGGCCGATCAAGTAAATAAAACGCAATCTGATCTAGAAAACCTTCGTAATACTGCCTCTGACATTTTAATTACTGCAGATGAAGCCAATCTTCTGAGACCTGTGGTATACCTTCATGATCAGACAGAATATAGATCAGAGTTTAATTATCACCTTGAGGTTCTAAATGATTATATTACATTAAGTTTACGAGGGGGAGTGGGCTTTATCTTGAGAATGAGTGAAGTACAGGATAATGGAAATGAGGATGAATATATCTATTTAATTGGTTCTCAGGCAATTATACTTTCGTTACAGCAAGGCGGAGAAAGCATTCTGTCAGATTACTTTGTAGGATCTTTCTCTTCTTCAGAATACGGACAGTACACAACACACTATATCGTTGAATTGTACTTATGGGAGAAAATTTAGATGGTCTCAAAATTCAGTATTCGACAGAATAGACGGCGAGGACAGATGTTTATTCTAGCTACAATGCTAATAGCTGTCTATGTTGTTGCAATAAGTGCTACTGTTCTTAATATAGGCACAGACCAAATTACATCCAACGATGATACTCTACGTGAACCATACAATAACGTTAAGAGAGAATTACAAGCATTTATGGAAGTAATTCTAGCTAAATATACTGATAATACTACCGTTTATGACTTTTCTGACGCACGAACTGCCCTAGAATCCTTTTTACCTATAATAGAAGCTGTAGATACATCAAATTCTGTTTTAACAACTTTAAACCTTATAGCCGACTCTTTTACAATAGAGGCAGTAATAACACCTAATTCAAACCTATCAGTGGGGACCGTGTATAGTAGCGCGATTCAAGCTCGTTTTTTCCTTGACATGAGCACCTTTTACTCTACCATGAAGATAATTGAGGAATTTACTATTTCCTATACTGGACAAGTAGAAATCTTTGCAAATCAAATTGTAATTCAACAATCTAGAAATTCAATTCAGAATTTCGTATCAGCTTCTCAAGTTTATATTTTAAATGGCAGCTCTCCATTATACCCAACCCTATACCCAAATGCTACAGGACATTATTTCTGTGAAGGCATTAGTTCAATTGACAATGTTGGGATTTTAAGCGTCACTTTTCCAAATGGAGTACGCGTTTATTCGTGAAACAAAAATGATTGAATTAGAATTTCAAGAATATGTTGAACGGATAAAAAATTCTTTAACGGCACAAATTGGGATTGCAAATAAGGCTAGAAGTCTTAAATATGATCCAGTATCTGAAATTGAATCATTAATTACAGCATCATCAACTGGAAACATCCTAGCAATTTTAAATATTCCTGGATTAGAAAATTATCTTCCAGAAAGGATTAGTCAGCATAAAAACTTATTACTGCTCGCTGCAGATGTAGCAAAACAAATAGTGAACGGTAGGTTTATTAAAAAGGATCGAGAACATCTTATATTACAAGCAGTTCAAAGCTCGTTTGTCATTCTAAGTCGGGGTCAATGTTCAGTCCCAGAAGAATATGTCTATAAAGTTCGGATCGACCCTAAACAGAATTATCTTACATTATTCTTTACTAATACTATTCGATATGTTCCTGGAACCATCATCGGTTTAACAATTTTAATTTCTGATTATCTAAGAAGTATTTTGCATTTAAATCGCTTTCATTCAAGTCCAGAAATAATTGGACGCTATGAGGAAGAATTAGATATCTATCTGAAGATGAATGACCGAGTCCCTCAATATAATGTTGAACATCTTAAGTTATTCATAAAGAATATCGGCATTGAAATATCCAGTGATCCTTATGAGAGAATAGAAGTTCAGAAATATCGAAATTTACCGAAAATTACAAATCATTTACGAATGGGTGTCTCGGTTACATTAGATCGCATTTTGCAAAGTTTAAATCCCATTATAGCTCAAAAATTAAAGTCTGGACTTCCTGAATGGGAGTGGCTAGACAAATTACAATTTGAAGCTGGAAAACAGCATAAATCCTTTGGTAAAAGAGATATTAGAAGTACGCAACCACTTCTTTCCCAATCTAATCAAACAGGTGGGTTTAGATTGCGATATGGTGAATCAAGAACCACTGGATTTGGAACAATTGGTATTCACCCTGTCATAATGGCTCTTACAGGTATTTTAACCCCTGGATGTACAGTGCAATTAGATATATCTGATGATTATTATGCCATAAATACCGTATCCTCGATTTTTGGCCCACTCGTTGAACTTGATAATGGTTCTTTAATGAGGATTTCCACACTAGACGAATTTCGGAAAATAGAGCGGAAAATTAACCAGATATGGGAAATGGGAGATATTTTAATTTCAATTTCAGATATTCGAGAGCCTACACCTATTGTATTCTCTGCTTGGACGGAAGAATGGTGGAATTTAGAAATTAAAGCAGCTCTGAACTCCGAGGACAATGATGTAACAGAGCTAGAGAAAATCGGAGTAAGTGAAGATGAACTACTTCAACTACTCTTCAACCCTCTCCATTTTTATCCATCTTGGGACCTTGCTCTTGACCTTTCAAAGGTGTTAAATGTACCCCTTCACCCAAGATTTTCATTAAACTGGAATGAAATTGCAATAAGTGACTTTCTACTTCTAATTCAGAAAATAAGAGACAAATCAGAAGCCTATCTTCCTTTAGATACTGATATATTACGGATTATCAAACAACTTGGAGTTCCTTTCAAAATTGTGGATGAAAAAATACACTCAGAAATATTTGAGCCTTTTATACCGATTTTTAGAGAGGAATCTACCAAAATTCTAGATTTATCGAATCGTGATATCAACACTTTGACAGTAGAATTATTATGTGAAGAAATGTTACAGGTTCCTATTCGCTCCTTATGCTATAAAAGGATTGGATTTAAACTCATCCGGATAGAAAAATCGGAAGCAAGATATTCAAACCCCCCTCATCATGTTATCTTTCCCTTGGGAAAATATGGGGGTCCCCAAAAAGATTTTTTCAAGCTTCCACAGGACTCGAAAACCCAAATCCGTATTGCGCATCGTTTTTGTAATTCATGTAATATAGATTCCTTCAATGCTTATTGTCCTGAATGTAAGCAGCAAACTGATCAAAAATATACATGTAGAGAAGGACATACTTCAGTTAGTTTGACTTGCGAGATTTGTGGTAAAAAAGGCTACCCTACAAAAGTAAAACCAATAAATATTAATGCAATTTTTAATTCTGGAATGAAGAAAGCAGGATCATCTGATATTAAAAAAGTAAAGGGAATGTCGTATTTGGATAACGTCTACGGCATTTCTGAAAATGTGTTGAAAGGGATTTTACGAGCAAAATATGGTATTTTTGTCTTCAAGGATGGGACATCTAGATTTAGCTGCACTAATGGTCCTATTACGGTTTATGCTCCAAGAGAGATAAATACCTCAATAGAGGAATTGAAACGACTTGGATATTTCCACGATATTTATGGCGAACCTCTAACGCGAGAGGATCAGTTAATCGAGATTTTCCCTTACGACATTGTTATAAACGAAGAAAGCCTTAAGTTTTTATTTGCACAAAGCAAATTTTTAGATGATGAACTAACTCTACACTACAGATTATCCCCTTATTATCGATTTCAATCATCTCAATCAGTGATTGGATCTCTTGTTGTGGGTATTTCCCCAACTTCACAAGTAGGAGTAATCGGAAGAATAATTGGCTATTCTACAAAAAATATATTATTTTCCCATCCGATTTGGCACCTTCTTAAATCTCGCTCTTGTAACGGAGTTTCTGACTCAATTACCCTCTTACTTGATGTTTTACTCAATTACTCCCGAGAATATATTCCTTCCTATCGTGGAGGAGCTCTAGATGTTCCCACAGTAATCAACTTAGTAGATAGCTGGACAGATCTTTTAGATTTCTCAAAAATTGACAAATTAGTCATGAATCGGATATTCTATAAGAGTATTAAAAGTAACCATTCAGATCAATCTAACCTACTTTCTAGGGAAATTTCCTTAATATCTCCTGAAAGCACCTTATTACATACCTCTACAAATATATCGGAATTTTCTCTCGAGAATCTATTTACTGAAAAGAAAGTTATTGATAGGATTAAAATTGCACTTGAAAGTCTCGAACACATTAGAGGAGTAGAAGAAGGAAAATACGTTGATAATCTTTTAATAAATGATTTCCTAATAAAGATCTCAATGTCAATATCACGGTATTTTCAGCAACCAGTACGCTGCAGGTACTGTAAAACAACATACCGAAGAGTTCCATTATCTGAAAAGTGTCCCCACTGTAATAATAAAACATTAGAGCTTACATTATCTAAAGGATGGGTTCTCAGATACTTACAAATTATACATCAGCTTTCTGAAAAATATTCAGATGATTTATCACAGTATACTAAATCTTGGATAAGGATTATTGAGTTAAATAAAAATCTCCTATTCGATGTAGGACCCCAACCGACGACTCTCATTTTTGGTGATTCTGATAAGTGAAAATATTAATCATCCATCCTATAAGTCAAAAGACTTGAAAGAAATTTCAATTTGTATTTCATGCAAAACCTTTTTTAGGTAGAGAGTTTCTTGTAAATTAAATCTGTCGTTCATTAGAGACAATAATTAGTTAGAGATTGAAGTATTCAACTTAAAGGAAGCTTTCCAAATGACGAATGACGATGAAGAAGTATTGGTTGGAACCTTAGTAAAGAGTCCGATCATTTCAATGCCAAGTAACCTTCCTGTGACAGAAGCCGCGAAATTAATGAGAAATCATAAAATTGGATCTGTTATAATCAAGGATGATGAAATTGTTGGAATAATTACGAAAGGTGACATCATTCAAAGAGTTTTAGGACGTGCTTTTGATCCAGGAATTGTTCTGGTAGGAGATGCAATGAGTAAACCAGTTTCTTTTGTTTCCTCTGATGAATCATTGGATGTAACGATGCGACAAATGTCAAAGCTTAAGATTGAACGTATATTAGTTGTTGATGCCCAGGATTCTTCTAAAGCATTAGGAATTGTTTCCACTAATGATCTTCTTACATTTGCACCAGAATTATTAGCTATTCGAAGGGAACAACAAATTATTATGTCTCAACCCGCTTCAGAATTACAACCTCCACATCTTCAGGGATTTTGTGACGATTGTGGTAATTACTCTGCTAATCTTTCCTCTACAAATGGGTATACATTATGTGCACAATGTATAGGTATCCAACCAAAAGAAGATCATATAGATGATGACGAAATAATGTAATACTAACGCATTAACCTAAATTCCTTGATATTGAACATCTATTATTTTCGAATTATGGGGAATAGCTTGGACAATCTCATTAAGATCAATGGCCTTTAGTTTGGCCTTTTGATCCCATGTAACAGCTTTTTTCAGAAATATTTTCTGAATTTGCTTAGCAATCTTTCCTTTAGATTCACTTCCAGGTCTAATTAGAACTATTATTGGACTTACAGTTGAGAGCTGATCAGGAGACCCATAAATAATTTTAATATTGAATTCACTTTCTTCATATCCAATAGCAAGTTCGAGTTCAACTCCACGGATATAATTCCTTTTCCCTCTAACCATAATCCCTCCTTTAGGTAAATATTCTCCGCTTGGAGCGGAAAAACCCACACTCTCACTGTTCACATAATAAACATCAATTGCAGAATAACCAGCTTTCCATGCACTAGAAAAGCTTGCAGCTATTCTTGCTGCTAATTGTAAATCTTCCTCCATTAACTCATTATCACTTGTTTCACGACTTATTATTGTGTATGGTGCGCCTTGAACATCAGCATGAAAAAAAAGATCGTCATTCCTCATTCGTCTTTTGGCTATCTCATCATTCGTGGAAATATCTTTTCCCCCAATAATCAAGAATCCATTTGGGGAAAAAGCCCAATGGAATTTTTCAAACCAGTTTCTTTTTCTCCGTTTCAAGATAATAGCATCTGCACCCTCTTGTTCATCAATATCCTCACTTAATGAATTTATTTTAGATTTAGTCTCTAAAATGGCCTGTTCAGCTGGAATGATTTTACGTCTGGCTTTTTTTGCCTTTTCATAATAATCATTGGCAATTTCGGAGGCATTTTTCCTGAAATCTACCTCAACAACATCAAAATCTAAATCAATATTAATAGTTCCCCGTTTTGGATTAATTTTCTCAAGTAATCGAACGGATAAAATCCCTCTTTCTTTTGCTTGCTCTAGTTTCTCCAGAATTTCCTCCCAAGACACATTCTTTTTTCGTGCGTTCAATATTGTAGAAAGTAACTCATCTATATCACTGATATTTAGATAAATCGCATCTCCAATTCTTTTGTATATTTCTTGTCGATTTTTATGACGATTCAATGTCTCTAACTGAGCTTGATACACCTTTTCATACTGTTCTTTCTTCCGTTGATATCGGTTTAATCCTGGGGAGATAACTGGCCTAACATTCGAATAGTAGAAATCTAACGCCCCAGAAAATGAATCAAAATGTTTTAACTGGTGAGGATTCGACCTATATGGAATAGGTTGAAAAGATACAAGTTGTTCATGAGGATCTAAAGATACTGATGGCTCAAGGTTCTCTACTTCCTTTTTAATTTCATTAATGACTTTGCAAATATTAGTTATATCATCTTTAGTAATTGTTTTCGCCAATCTTTTCTTAGGAATAACCGCTCTCGCCAGTATTTCCTCCATTAATACTCCTCCTCCCCCTGTTCCTCGAGCTAATACCCGAACCACCTCTTCATCGGCATTATCAGCTGAACCAAGGATCTTCGCAATTTCATCACTATCCATCGAAAATATTGGTTTTCCTCTGCTTGGGGGTAGAACGAACTCTTTTCCTGGTAAAAGATCTCGATGACGCATCTTTCTATACCAAGAAGCAAACACCACCTTGTTACCATCTCCTACAACAACAAAGTTGGGTTTATTTCCAAATAGTTCAACTATTACTTTATATGTTTGTTTTCCTGCTAGTTCAATTTCCACTAGACGATCAAAATCGATCTGTTTTATATCCTTAACAAAATTTCCCTTTAAATGTGCTTTTAACGCGATAATTTTTTCTTCAGGACGATTAGGAACATTGTGCTTAAACTCTGTTATGTGAATTCTTACTCCAGGCTCAATTAAAAGGTAAGGGTTCCTATATTCTCCTTTTCCTTTTAAGTTAAGTAGAAAAAATCTATCGGAGCTATCACGATATAGATTTTCTACTCTATAACCAATGATCCCCTTAAGTTCCTTTATAATCGCAAAGATGTCTATACTCGACATTTGTTTCATAAGAGATTTACACTCCTTCACTATTGAGTGGAGAACTTATAATTTCATTGGTAAGCATCATAAAAATTCCCAATTTCCTTATATCTCTAACTGCAGGCAAGATAGAAAATTTGAGATTTATCTTTTGTTTAGTAATTACTTTGGAGATAACGCTTGAGACTTCTCTGAATGTGATACTCCGATTTAAATATTGAATTTACATTAGATTTGTGAAGATTTATTAAGAGTGGTAGTAAATTTTCCTCATAATCTCAGAAAGGGGTAGAAATTCAAGTATTGATTATCTAAAACGAATCTAGATGAATGCAAATGGAATCAAAAGAATCTCAAGTTAAAACTACGAATCCTATAATTAATACAATCTTAGTTATCTCTGTCGGTCTGTCAGCACTGGAAATAGCTCAACTGATTTTTGACCCTGCGAACGCGTCTGCAATTACCTCTCTCAAATTTGACGAGGTCTTTGAAAATATGTACCAAGGAATGTTCCTAAGAGCGGAGAATTTAACCGCATTTTGGTCTGTTTTAGTTGCTTGGGCGATATCTGGTATGGTAGCGGGAGTTCGGGCTAAACACGGAATGTTAGGTGCAATAGCTGGATTTGCTGGAACAATTTTAGGATCAGCTTTACTTTTAGTTGTTCACTTTGGAGCTGAAGCTAGTCTCACGGTTGCTAATGAGTTTATCATTGGAGCGGTAGCCTCAACTCTTGTTGCAGGAATCGCTGCATATGCGACAGGAACGGCCACAAAACCTAAAAAGACACCTGCGAAAGTTAAAAAGACAAGAAAAGCATGGGATGCCTCAAAAACCAAAGATGTTTGGATGTGTAACCGATGTGGTCAAAAAATACCACCAGGAGCATTCACATGTCCAAATTGTGGAGAACCAGTTATTGAATAAAAAAGAAAGGAAGAATTGACTAAAGAGAACTAAGGAGTTTACATTATTCTCTTTTGTCTCAGATCTTCCAGTTTTTCACTGATGGAATCGATTTCTTCAGATAACTGAACTAAAATTGAATCCAATTCGTGAAATTTGGAGTTTTCAACCACAGTCAGAAGATCCTTAACCACAATCCCTAATTCATTTGAACGAAGAGATTTATGAGCATTTCGAACTGTCGGTTCCATCTGTTTAAGTATATCAATAATTTCTCTTGATAATTGTGTTGCTTGGGTCGGTAGAGGACTTTCCATAATTTCGATTCCGGAAATTTCAGCGAGGAGATCTGTTAGATCCCAATATCTTTCTCGTAGTTCATCAATAATGACACCGATTCGTTTAAATCTTTGTTTTTTATCTAAACCATCATCCGAACTTCCATTAGCATCTGCTAATTTGGAAGCATGGGTGCGTAACTCTTCATAAAAATCTGAAGAGAGAGCACGTCTATCTTCGATCTCACGCACCATTCGATTCATTTCAGAATAAATAGAAGTAGAGGTGCGATATTCGGTGTTGTTCAAACCTTTTCTGTCTCCTATAAAGTGATTATAATTCCTTGTATGAGAATAAACGGATGAATACAATCCGTTGAGTATTCGTCGTCAGTACTAGAAACACCGTAATGATACAGGAAAGGTAATTCGCTCGAGAGTAATAAGCTTTTCGAAAACTGAAAACGAATCCTTTGAATTAATCTCCCCTTTTCCCTTTAAATCTAGAGATTAACGTATAATTCTCCACCCCGCACTTCCTACTTTTTTTTCAATAGCTTATTGCGAGTAAAAGTGATTTTTCGTGAAGAGAGTCTAATTCATATGATATAAGGCTACAGTTCGTATTGAGATATTACGATCTTATTGACAATTCTGTAAAAATCAAAATAATATGACAAATCGTGGTGTTATCCACAAATTTGATTAAGTATTAGGAATGAACACCTATCTGAAATTGAGAAAATTTAAAATTACCACATTCTGTAATAGAGTCATTGGAGATTTATGATAGGAATTTTATGCAAACTCAGTCAAAATGTGATAAAATGGATGCCATAATTTTAACAGCTGGGAAAGGTACGCGTCTTCTACCACTAACAAAACAATTACCTAAGCCTTTATTCCCAATTGCAGGACGACCACTGCTTTGTAATATCCTAGACTCATTTTCCACTAAAATAAGTAGAGTTACTATTGTGGTCGGACATGAAAAGGAGCAAATAATTGAGAGAATTGAAAGTGAATCATATCACTTTGAGATAAATTGGGTCACTCAAGAAGTTCAGAGGGGCACTGGCCACGCTATTCAACAGTGTAAACACCATATTAAAACAGATCAATTTCTAATGATGTATGGTGATATATTTGTGAGTCAACAAACCATTCAAAACGTAATCAATTTTCCTTTATCCACTGGAGATTTGAACGGAATGATTTCCACCTTCGAGGTCGACACGCCAGAAAACTATGGATGTTTGGAAATTTTAAACGATAAGCTAGTTCACATCTGGGAAAAAAAGCCTAATCCTCCAAGTAATTTCATTAACGCTGGAATCATGATCCTCCCTATAACGATTTTTTCTATTCTAGACAAGATAAAAGAGTCAGAGAGAGGAGAAATCGAATTAACTGATGGAATAAATGAGCTTGTGAAGCAAAATCATCCTTTTGGCATATATTCTATAATTGATTACTGGATAGATACTGGATATCCTTGGGATATTCTTGCAGCAAATGCTTTGGCTCTTAAACGTCTTCGAAAAGATCCTGAATATACTCCACCAAGTGGTGTGACAATCAAAGGACCTGTAAGTATTGCAGATTCTGTTATACTCCGTCCAGGAACATTTATCCAAGGCCCAGTAATCATTGATGAAAATTCGACCATTGGACCCAATTGTTTCTTACGAGAAGGGAGTTATATTGGAAAAAATGTTCGAATTGGAAATGCAGTAGAAGTAAAAAATAGTATTATCCTTGATGGCACAACAATCGGTCATTTAAGCTATTTGGGTGATTCTATTATTGGAAGGAATTGTAATTTCGGTGCTGGGACAAAAGTGGCTAATTTAAAATTAAATAATTCAGCAATCTCAATGGAAATTCAAGGCAAACGAATCAACAGTGGAAAAAGGAAATTAGGTGTAATCATGGGGGATAATGTTAAAACAGGTATTAACGTTTCAATTATGCCAGGAATTCTTATTGGAGAAAACTCACACATTGGTGCACATACTCTTATATCTATGAATATACCCGCAAACAGTCTTTCCTTTTATGATCCCGAGAGTGGCCGTTTAATCTTGAAAGAATCCAATCAGGGTTAGAACGAGAATGAAGACTAAATGGGTTGAAGAAATCAATGTATTTCAGAAACCAAGCAGACTAGTTAATTGGAGAATTGGTCTTGTTTATCCAAACTCATATTCGGTAGGAATGTCAGGTTTATCTGTGAAATTACTTTATCACCTATTAAACCAGCATCAGAATATATACACTGAACGAATATTTAACCCAAAAGAAAAAACAGTAGTCCCTGTATCTTTGGAGACGCAAACCACGTTACATCGTTTCAATATCTTAGCTTTTTCATTCCAATTCGAATTAGACTACATAAACGCCATTAAAATGTTACAACTATCGAAAATTCCACTTTATACTAAGGATAGAACTAATACTCATCCACTTCTTATCGCAGGGGGCCCTGCAGTTACTGCGAATCCAAGACCGATATTTAATTTCTTCGATTTTGTGTTTGTTGGAGAATTTGAGTCAGTAGCCGATAGATTTCTAAACTCAATTTATGACAGTAGGGAAACTACAATCCATGATTCAATAACCGAAATTCCTGGTTTCTATCATTCAGAGAATTACAATGATTATGTAACACCTGTTGTGACAGATAGCTTGGATAGTGTCAAATACCCTACTGCTCAAGTAAGACCCTTATATAGCGAACCACAGAAGAAAGGTAGTCTAGATGGCTACTTTTTACAAGTTTCTCGTGGGTGTCCTCATGGTTGTCACTATTGTCTGATCGGAAAGTTATTTCGACCACACAGAGAAAGAAATATAGAAAATTTAAAGCAATTGATTGAAAAAGGTAGTATTGAAACCCAGTCAGATTATTTTTCATTAATTGGTTCAAGTACAGCAGATTATAGTGAAATTGGGGATCTTATATCTTATTTTTTAGAGAAACGATTACGATTTACTCTTCCAAGTATCCGTGTCGATAGTGGGGAAGAGATTTTATCTCTCATCGCACAATCAGGCCAAAAATCTCTGACTATTGCCCCGGAAGCAGGAGCAGAAAACACACGGTACTCTATTGGAAAGAGGATTACGAATTCCCAGATTTTTTCATTTGCATCCCAAGCCAATACATTTGGAATCTCTCAATTAAAAACATATTTTATTCTTGGTTTAACCTCAGATGTAGAGAATGAGGTTAAATCAATCTCAGAATTAATGAATACGCTAAAACTTAAGAATTCAAATATGAAGTTTAATGTGTCTGTCACTCCTTTAATTCCAAAAAAGGGAACCAAACTTGAAAAACAGAAAGTTGATTATGCTTCGATATCTGAAGGAACAAAGCTCCTTAAGGGAAACTTAAACCAGAAATTGAATTTTAAGGCATTTCCTACTCGGTGGGCAGCAATTCAAGCAATCATTTCCCTGGGGGGGAAGGAATTAAGCTCGATAATGGAGGAGGTAGCAATTCAGAACGGATCATATCAGTCATGGAAACGTGTTTTAGGGATGGAACCAGCGCAATATTACCAAGAGAAGATCTGTGATTGAAACTTAGATACTTATCTGGAATCTAGTTCAATGAATGTTTTTGCATCTCTTAGATATCTAACAACATCCTTTATATTGGATATTGGTGATACATCTACACTTTCAACGCGTCTTTGTCTTATTCTGTTAAGTAATTCTTCAGCTAATTTGAAAATTCTGGGAACTTTTGCTTTTTTCTCTGATGTAAGATCAAGAAGTAAGTCTTCAGCTTCATACATTTTCCCCTGGGCCATGAGAAGTATAGCTGTTAGCCACTTCCCTTTTGCTACCCGTGGTGCATCAGTAATATTTTGAAGACCCGATTCAATTGTCTTTTGGGCAGTTGTGAGAATGCTAACATCCTCTGAAATCCGATATTCATATAAATATCCTTCAGTGAGCGCAAATAATACCGAAGAACGAATTTCTTTACACATGTCTGAATTTGCTAAGACATTTTCCAAAATGCTTCTCGCTAATCCAATATTATGTCGATTTAACTCGAATTTTCCTTTGATGTATTGAAAATAAAGCGCACCACAATCACTGAATTCGTTCTCGTCAAGCTTTGATAAGAAAATTTCCGCATCATCTTGTTTATTTAGATCGAGCAAGATTTCTGCATATTTTAGCTCATAGTGATATTTAAGCTTATGAGTGAGGAATTCGGTGGCAATTTCTAATCCTTTTTTAGCATAATTTAGCGCAGATTCATTATTCAGAAGAAGAAACGCAATATATGCCAATCCAAATTCAGCTCTTGCTTGATACATACTGTTGTTGAAAACCTTAGCTACTGTTTGCAGTTTAGAAAAAGTTTCACCTGCACTATCAAGTTCTCCACATTCAATCTGCATTTGAGCTAATTGTGATAAAGGATACACAGCGAGTGGCCCAGGATGCTCCTGATCAGGTGTTAAATCATTCGCTACGTTCAGCGCTTTAATAAAATACTTCCGTGCACTTCCAATACCCGACTTCATGCCTAGAAAGTTTGCATAATTAGTATAGGCAATTATTAATCTATGCCTTGCATCAATTTCTTTTAGATGTTTGAATGCAGACATGGCATTGTGAAGGTGGGAAGCTTCATCATCAGTGTGTGAAAGGAGTGTGTAGGTAAGGGCAGAGTCCAAATTGTTCCCAGTCTTCAGTATAGCCGAGAGAAGCTCCTCTCGCTCTTTCATATCAAGATTTTTCTTCTTCTTGTTTACGAATAGGTAAATTGGAATTAATTTCGGATATTTAGAGATAGGATCAGTCGAGTCAATTTCGACTAGGTCTTGGATTTCATTAAACAAAGAAACTAACTTTTCATGGTTATCATAATTATTCAATATGAGAGAGTACGGAGTACTTATCTCTATAATTGCCTCCCGATCCAATTTGAGCTTTAAATCTTTGA
>JAEOTC010000293.1 GCA_016840035.1 Candidatus Hodarchaeota archaeon
CTATCTGGGATTTACCTCTTTTTATCTTAGTATGGAAATAAATACAATCTTCAGCTTGTCAAATGCATTCAGTATGTTTGAACAAATCCAGATGTATTCCTTCATAGGTGTCTCTTTTATAGCAATAATCTATGTCTTTTGGAAATATACACCCTTTGAGCAAAAAATTTCCGAAAATTAGTGATTAGATGAGTTTTGTAATGCAACGAATATGGGATAGAATATTATGAAATTACTGTTAATTGAACCTCCAAAAAAATTCTGGTTTGTAATGGGTGAGTATTTACCTCCTCCCTATAATTTACTTCTTCTCGCAGCTGTAGTAGAACAGAACTTGCCTGATATTGAAGTAAAAGTTATTGATTGTCAAGCGGAAGCACTCGATTGGTTTTCACTTGAAGAAAGAATTAAGCAAGAAAAACCAGATATCGTAGGCTCAGGTAGCCATGCCACATGTAATGTGTACAAAACGGTCAGAGTTCTTGATTTAGTTAAGCGAATTAATCCAGAAACAATCACTATCGCTGGGGGAAATCACTTCACAATGATGGATGAAGTTTCTTTAACAGAATATTCGAATATCGATGTCATTATTCGATATGAGGGCGAAAAAGCATTAATAGAAGTGTTAAAGCATTTCACGCACAATGGGATAACTAAAAAGGACTTAAAATTAATAACGGGGCTATCATTCATTGAGAATGGAACTTTCAAAAGAACTCCAGATTATCCTCCATTAACAGGAGAGGAATTAGATAAATTACCTTATCCAGCCTATCATCTAGTTCCTCTTGAAAAATATCATTTTGCCATGATGTCCGATAACCCATACGTGATTTTAGAAGGAGCAAGAGGTTGTACTCATAATTGCACTTTTTGTTCTCAGCAGGTCTTTTACCGCCAACATTTTGCTACAAAATCTGTTTCACGGATCGCAGATGAAATGGAATGGATGTATAATGACTTAGGGAGAAAATTTTTTTGGTTTGCTGACGATAACTTTTGTAATGGTTCACCTAAATTAATCGAATCACTTTGTCAAGAAATGAGATCCCGAGGTATAACTGGAGACAATAGCGAGTGGTTTGCTCAAATGCGAGTTGATTCTATTATCCATGTAGGTGATTCTGGACTTGCATCAATGAATCGTGCCGGAAATTATTGGCAATTAGTTGGAGCAGAATCTCCCTTTAGTGAAGTGTTAGAGGCATACCAAAAAGGAATACAAGGCGATCAAACAATAGAGGCAATTCGTTTATTGAAGAAAAACAATATTCTCGCCCAATTAATGATGGTTCTAGGACATGAAAATGAAACCAGAGAATCGTTAAAAGAGTCTATGAAATGGGCAACCGATGTAGTAAAACCTGATCTTATTATTTCTATGTTGCTGACTCCATACCCAGGAACACCAATGTACAATGAATTACTAGAAAAGAATCGAATTATAGATTTTAATTGGACAAATTATGACATGATCCATGGCGTTTGTGATATGAAATATTTAACAGCGAAGGAATTACAAAGGGAACTCTATTTGGCCTATCGTCATGTTTTTGACAGCTGGAGAAGGCGATTTGCAGGTGTTCTTACGCGAAATAAGTATAAGAGAAGAATCTATTGGTACTATATGCGGGCAGGGGTCATCGGTCAGCTAAAAAAATTGATTCCTTAAAAAAGGAAACAGAGGGAAGAGGGTTTACTTATTTTTTTGGTACCCTCGGACAATCATTACTATTCCAATGAGTAAGAAGAATAGGATTAGTAAATACTGCATAATCTCCCACCAGGCCGTACCTCCAAAGAAATTTTCAACAGAAGTACCAAAATTACTTCCCCAATTACCAAAGAACTCCCCAATATCTGCTCCTATCTCACCCATCTTTGCCCCGAAATCACCAAAAAAATTACCAATACCACTTCCAAAATCACTAAAAAAGTTAGTGAAGATTGCGAGTGCCATAATGACTGCGATGACAACAAAAATAATACCGAAGATCATACTTCCATCAGAACTTGATGTATCCTCTTCTCCAAAACATAAAAAGTCAGATTGTTCTCTTCGTTGAGTTCTAGACAAAAAAACTGCCTTATCTTTCGTTACTTCTGTAATAGTTAAATCATTCCCACATTGTCGACAATAGTTAGCCCCTTTATCGTTTTCAAATCCACATTCTTTACAATTCATTATATATTCACCTTTTTTTTTCTCTCGAGGCTTTTACGATTGCTGACACTCCTATCAAAAAGAATGCGAGGACTACTAGCGCCTCAACTGGGAACTCGTCAAAGAAAAATATAACAGCCAAGAAAATCGCGATAAATATGAAGATAATTCCCCCAGTATAGGGATTCTCACTGCTATCCTCTCCAAAACAAAGAAAATCTTGTTGTTGCTTTCTTCCAGTATAACGTGCGGTTTGTCTTGGGGGGGGAACATTCTCTGGTATTTTATCAAGTATAAGGTTTTGTCCACAGGTTGGACAAAATGCAGCACTATCATCCACCTTACTTCCACAATTATCACAAAACATAATTATTCTTGACTCCTTAATCGAAGATTTAAACATGAATTCTTAAGTAAACGACATATTTCTGAACGTAAATTTATAAGGATTTCTTTAGTAATTATTATTTTTCTTGAAATAAACTCAGTTTATGCTGGTGAAAACTATTCCGAAGCTACCGTATGATTTACATATTGATAAAGCAGATCCTTTAACCTTAGATTCCTATTTTCACATTCTAAAAAAAGCTCA